>JAHRHW010000325.1 GCA_019100305.1 Candidatus Thiodiazotropha taylori
CCTGTCGCCGTGAGTATGAAGATCCGGCCGACCGACGCTTTCATGCCCAGCCCAATGCCTGTCCCGTGTGTGGGCCAAAGGTCTGGTTGGCTGATGCTCAGGGTGAAGTGATTGAGCCGTCTGTAGCCGGTGAGGATGCAATTCATGAGGCGAGCCGGCGCCTCGCGCAAGGGGCGATCGTGGCGATCAAAGGCATCGGCGGTTTCCATCTGGCCTGTGACGGCACCAATCAGCAGGCGGTGACTACCCTGCGGGAGCGCAAACGGCGTCATCACAAGCCCTTTGCGCTGATGGCCAGGGATTGTCAGGTGATTCGTCGCTACTGCAAGCTCAACGAAAGCGAAGCCGGGCTGTTGGCAGAGAGCAGTGCGCCCATCCTGTTGCTCGAACAGCGGGAGCATAACGGACTGCCGGAGAATCTGGCACCAGGCCAGGCGTCCCTGGGCTTCATATTGCCCTACAGCCCCCTGCACCATCTGTTACTGGCCGACTGGGATCGGCCTCTGGTGATGACCAGCGGCAACATGATCGAGGAGCCCCAGTGCATCGATAACCGGGAGGCCACCGAACGGCTGCAACCGCTGGCTGACCTGTTCCTGCTGCACGACAGGGAGATCATCAACCGGGTCGACGACTCGGTGGTCCGGTTGGTCGATGGCAAGGCCAGATTGTTGAGAAGGGCACGGGGTTATGCGCCGGCGCCCATTCCACTGCCTGAAGGATTGGAGCAGGCGCCGGAGCTGTTGGCACTGGGGGGCGAGCTGAAGAACACCTTCTGCCTGCTGCGTCAGGGGCAGGGGATTCTCTCTCAGCATATTGGGGATCTGGAGAATCTGATCTCCTACCAGGACTATCTGAAGAACCTGGAACTCTACGCCGGGCTCTACGATCACCATCCCACCCACCTGGTGGCGGATCGTCATCCCAACTATCGCTCGACCCAGCACGCCAGAGCCCTGGCGGAGGAGCAGGGTCTGGAGTTGCTGCTGGTGCAGCACCATCATGCTCATATTGCCAGTGTACTGGCTGAAAACGACTGGCCTCTGGATGGAGGCGAGGTGCTCGGAATCGCCCTGGACGGCTCCGGCTATGGAGACGACGGCACCATCTGGGGTGGCGAGTTTCTGTTGGCAGACTACCTTGGCTTCCAGCGCCTGGGACATCTGAATCCTGTGCCGCTC
The DNA here is from genome assembly GCA_019100305.1 of Candidatus Thiodiazotropha taylori. Taxonomy (GTDB): domain Bacteria; phylum Pseudomonadota; class Gammaproteobacteria; order Chromatiales; family Chromatiaceae; genus Thiodiazotropha. The sequence goes on from JAHRHW010000325.1 coordinate 1,182, forward strand.
CCCGGTGGCGTACAGGCGATCAAACAGCCCTGGCGAAATACCTTCAGTCAACTCAATCACTATCTGGGGTGGCAGACGGTTGTCGAACAATGGGGTGATCTGGAGCCTGTGAAGTGGTTGCAGCAACAGCCCATCGAGGTGCTTCTGCGCATGGTCAGTGGTGGCGTCAACTCACCCTTGAGCAGCTCTTGCGGGCGTCTGTTCGATGGGGTGGCGGGGCTGCTGAACCTCTGCCGGGAGGAGATCAGCTACGAAGGGCAGGCTGCCATCGAGCTGGAGACCCTGGCGCGGCTTGGTCGCAAACCGGAGGATGAGGGCTACAGACTGAACCCGGTCGCGGTGGATGGCGTCCAATGTCTGCAGGCTGAGGGACTTTGGCAGGATCTGTTGCAGGATCTGCACGAGGGTGTTGCCGTGGAGCGCATCGCCTGGCGTTTTCATGCCGGTCTGGCGATCAGCATCAGCGAACTGGCTGCACTGCTGGCCCGACAGGCGCAAGTCGAGACCATCGCCTTGTCTGGCGGGGTTTTTCAGAACAAGACCCTGTTCGAACTGGTATCCGCCAACCTGAACGGGCAGGGATTCAGGCTGCTCAGCCACCACCAGGTGCCCTCCAACGATGGGGGGCTGGCGCTGGGTCAGGCCGCCATCGGTGCGGCTGTCGCTTTGGTCTGAACAGACTACAGTTAAAGTTAGAGGTGGCGGTATTTGGGCGTCGCAGATGAACGACCATTTTCCTACAAAATATTGGCACAAACTCACTGAAGACCGGGTGCAGTGCGATCTTTGCCCCCGTTATTGCAAGATCAAGGAGGGTAAGCAGGGCTTCTGTTATGTGCGTGAGAACTACCAGGGTGCGGTGGTTTTGAATACCTATGGCCGCTCCAGCGGTTTCTGTGTCGATCCCATCGAGAAAAAACCCCTCAACCACTTTCTACCCGGTACGCCGATCTTCTCGTTTGGTACGGCGGGCTGCAATCTGGCCTGTAAATTCTGCCAGAACTGGGACATCAGCAAATCGAGACAGCAGCATACTCTGGCTGATGCCGCCTCACCGGAGACCATCGCCCAGGCCGCACACAGCAGTGGCTGCCGCAGCGTGGCCTATACCTACAATGATCCGGTGATCTTCCACGAGTATGCCATCGATGTGGCCCAGGCCTGTGCCGAGCTGGATATCAAATCGGTGGCGGTTACTGCGGGCTATGTCTGCGAGGAGCCCCGGGAGGAGTTCTACCGTTACATGGACGCGGCCAATGTGGATCTGAAATCGTTCGATGAAACCTTCTATCACAAACTGACCGGTGCCCACCTGCAGCCGGTGCTGGAGACACTGCTCTATCTGAAGGCGGAGACCTCGGTCTGGTTTGAGCTGACTACGCTGCTGATCCCCGGCGAGAATGACTCCGATCAGGAGCTGCATGCGATGAGCCAGTGGGTGGTGGAAAACCTCGGGCCGGAGGTGCCGATGCACTTTACCGCCTTCCATCCCGACTGGAAGATGCGCGACCATCCGCCCACACCCCATACCACCCTGAGCCGGGCGAGAAGGATCGCCATGCAGAACGGGGTAAGGTACGCCTATGTGGGGAATGTTCATGATGCTCAGGAGTCGAGTACCTGGTGCCACCATTGCGGCAGCTTGTTGATTCAACGGGATTGGTATGAGTTGGGCAGTTGGGCGCTGACCCCGGATGGATGTTGTCAACAATGCGGCACGCAAGTGCCGGGACTGTTCGAAGCGGAACCTGGCGTGTGGGGGAGTCGTCGTCAAGTGGTCAATCTTCAAAGAGGTGAGCTATGACCGTCAGGCAACCGGCAGTCGCCGATCTTTTCTATCCAGGCGACCCGGCTGGGTTGAGTGACATGGTAAAGGGTTATCTGGACGCCGTGGCGCCCGAAGGTGAAGCACCCAAAGCACTGATCGCACCCCATGCCGGTTATATCTATTCCGGTCCTGTGGCGGCCCGGGTCTATGCCCGTCTGAAACCGGTGGCTGACAGGATCAAGCGGGTGGTGTTGCTCGGTCCCTCTCACCGGGTGCCTTTTCATGGGTTGGCGGTCAGCAGTGCGGACTTCTTTCGAACTCCCTTAGGGGATATTCCACTCGATAAAGAGCTGATTGCCGAGCTGGAGAACCTGCCTCAGGTGGTTCATCTCGATCAGGCCCATACCAATGAACACTCGTTAGAGGTTCAACTGCCGTTTCTGCAGCAGCTTTTGACCGACTTCACCCTGCTGCCGATCGTGGTCGGGGATGCCATGGGCGAGGCCGTTTCCGAGGTGCTCAGCAAACTCTGGGGTGGGCCGGAGACGTTAATCGTGATCAGTTCAGACCTCAGCCACTTTCACGACTATGAGACCGCACAGCGGCTCGATCAGCAGACCAGTGAATCGATCGTCAGTCTCGATCCCGATTCAATCCGCTATGAAGATGCTTGTGGCAGGATCCCGGTTCAGGGCTTGTTGCTGCTTGCCAGGAAACTTGGATTGCAGGGTGAAATCGTCGATCTCCGCAACTCCGGAGATACGGCCGGGGATAAGAGCCGGGTGGTGGGCTATGGCGCCTACGCCTTTACCGAGCCTTCATTGAGCCTTTGAAACAACGCTTGAACTGCTATTCATGAAGAGCCGTTTCCAGCGGGATCCCTATGTGGCTCATATGACATCCTGGATCGTTCAGACAGGTCGTGAGCTGAAACCGGACCGGCAGGAGGCCGAGTCATTTCTACAGGCACTCGATGCGGATAATCAGCAGTTTTCGTTCCGTACCTTTTCTGACTCGGCCTATACCCGGAGAGGTTCAGAGGATCCCTTGGAAGAAGCACTTCATGGCTCGCTCGCCGACTGTTGGGAGAGCCTAGTGCAACTCAACAGTGAGGGTGCGGTGATTACCGCTACCATCAATCAAACCAACGGAATAGGGCGCAGTGTCGAGGATGTCTGCCGTGTCCGGGCAATCTTCATTGATGACGATCAGGGTGTTGATGCTGAGCGGTTTACTGTGCAACCGCATATTCAGGTCGAGACTTCGCCGGATCACTATCACTACTACTGGCGGGTTGAAGATTATCCTCTGAGTCAATTCCAGACCTGCCAGCAGCAGTTGGCAAGGCGCTATCAGGGGGACAGCCGGGTGCAGGCGCTCAACCAGTCGATGCAACTGCCGGGCTTCTGGCGCAGGAAACGTTTGAACTCTCCAAGGCTACCCAGGATTATGACGATATCAGACGCTCAGCCATTGGATAGGCGGCTGGTCGAAAAGCTGGTTGGTGGATAGTTCTTGGCTGCTTTGTCCATGCAGCGAATTTACGCAAATAATTATGTTGCCAATCCCCGGTGTCCCTGAAAATCACTTGCGTAGAGTTGCTGGTTGGTCTTCAGTATGGATCGATTGATGGGGTAACAGATATAACCAATCTATATTTCCAGAGACCAAACTGGAAAAGGTTACCTGTTATCTGTGTACCAAACAGGTGGTCCTATAGCTCCCCTCTCCCCTTGTGGGAGAGGGGCCGGGGGAGAGGGGGAGAACGAACGGCAACATTTTATGACTACTCATCATGCTGAAGATAATGCGTTAAAAACGGCTCTGTTAATTATTCACATGAAACGCTTCGCCTACACCCTCTCCCCAACCCCTCTCCCACAAGGGGAGAGGGGCTTTAAGACCCTCGGTGGTTAGACTGAAAGCCTATGGGGCAGCAATAAGATTAAACATACCACCATCTATGGGTTCGCAATTCCAAATACAAGAAAACCCTAGATCGGGAAACTCCGGATATAAGGGTTAATCTGTTGCGATTCAGGGCATGAAACATCTCTGCGCTGCGGTAGGGGCTGAAACCTGGCAGCAGTTTGATTGGGCGACGAAATGGCTTTGTTGAAGCCACAAATACAAACGAATCACCACAATGTGACACAAATATTGTTTGAGGAGAGAGTGTTCGCAAACTGTCTACGGTGATTCACGTTCATTCACGGTGTCTCACGCAACGGTTATAACTTAAGTGTCTCTATCCGGCCGCTGCGCAGCTTTCTGGCTTCCTCAGGGTTATCTGTCTCCGAACTGGTGATGAACAGGGTGTCTCCAGCTGCACCACCCACCATGCAGGCGTAGGGGTCACCGACCGGTAT
>JAHRHW010000326.1 GCA_019100305.1 Candidatus Thiodiazotropha taylori
TGTTTGAAATGGGTCATCAGTTTCTCCCGCATACGTTTTTCACGATGCTTCTTGGCAGCTTCCAGACGTCTCTCCGCAACCCCGATCAGTGTCTCCTGACAATTGAGTGACTTGTCCTCCTCAGCAGGTGTACGTCGGATGTAGGTGCCGTCAGACTGCATATCCCAGGCGTTGTGTTTGTCACCCAGTTGTACATCCAGCATCAGGCGCAGCTCCTGTCTTAAAGCCGGGGCTTCAACCGGTACCAGAACTTCAACCCGCTGTTTCAGATTACGTCGCATCAGGTCGGCCGAGCCAATGAAGTACTCCTCGTCACCACCGTTGTGGAAATAGGTGATCCGGGCATGTTCCAGAAAACGTCCGACGATACTGACCACACTGCCGCTTTCGCTCAATCCTTTGATACCGGGGCGGAATCGACAGGTATCGCGAACGATCAGTTCCACTTTTACCCCGGCTTGTGTGGCCTTATAGAGGGATTTGACGATGTCCGGGTCTTCCAGCGCATTCATCTTCAGCTGGATATGGCCTGTGCAGGACTCTCGGTGGATTTTGATCTCACGCTCGATCTTGTTCAACAGAGACTGTTTCAGGGTATAGGGTGCTGCTAGAATCTTGCGATAGCTGGGTGGCGGTGAGTATCCGGTAAGGTAGTTGAACTGTTCCGTGAGATCTTTGCCGATCTCTTCATCGCAACCCAACAATCCCAGGTCGGTGTAGAGACGTGCAGTGCCGGCATGATAATTACCTGTGCCTATATGGTAGTAACGCCGTAGTTGTGAGTAATCCTTGCGGATCACCATGATCAGCTTACTGTGGGTTTTCAGGCCGAGCACGCCGTAAGTGACATGAATGCCAGCCTGCTCAAGTCGTCTTGCCCAACGGATATTCGCAGCTTCATCAAATCTCGCTTTAAGCTCAACCAGTACGGCAACCTGTTTACCATTGCGTGCTGCCTTGATCAGTGAATCGAGTACATTACCATCGGCGGAGGTGCGATAGAGGGTCATTTTGATCGCCAATACCTTCGGGTCTTCAGCCGCCGTGCGCAGGAAACGCTCGACTGTGGTGCTGAACGATTCATAGGGGTGTTGTAGCAACAGGCCTTGATGGTCGCGCAGGATGTGAAAGATGTTACGTCGATCGTGGGCCAACTGGGGATGATCGACTGGGTGGTGCGGGATGTCGTGTAGTTCTGGAAGGTTGAGTTTGGTCAGCTCAAACAGATCCCGGAGTGCCATCATGCCTTCGATGATATAGACATCCTGCTCTTCATCCAGTCCCAGTTCGGCCGCCAACATGCCGCGGTGAACTGCATTCATGCTGTTTGAAATCTCTAGTCGAACGATAGGAGCAAAGTGCCGCTCACGTAATTCTGACTCGATTGATTCCAAAAGATCGTTTGCCGCTTCCTGATCCAGTTCCACATTGGCATTGCGGGTAACCCGAAACAGATCGCAGGATTCGATTGCCATACCAGGGAACAGCATATCCAGATTGTTGGCAATCAGGTCATCCAGGGTAACATAAGTGTAATCTTCGCCAACCTTGATCAGCCTTGATGAAACATCCTGACTGACCGGAACTTTCACCCTCGCCATATGCAGATCATGGCCCCCTGGAAATCTCAATGTCACCAGTAGATTGAGGGTCAGATTGGAGATAAAAGGAAAAGGGTGGCTCGGGTCCATGGCCAGAGGGGTCAGCATGGGAAAGATGTTCTGCTGAAAATGGTCCCGTAACTTCGCTTGTTGATGCTCATTAAGGGACTTATATTCAGTGATGCGTATCTCCTCTTCTGACAGTGCCAGTAGCAGTTCGTTGTAGATCTGCTCCTGGGTCTGTTGCATCTCCCGGGTGACTTTGTGGCACTCCTCAAGCTGCTGCATCGGTGTTCTACCGTCGACACTCGGTACACTGATACCAGCTGCCACCTGCTGCTTTAGGCCGCCGATTCGTTTCATGAAAAACTCGTCCAGGTTATTGCTGACAATGGCCAGGAACTTGACCCTTTCAAGCAGCGGGTTTTTCTCCCTGGAGGCCTCGGCCAGTACCCGGCGGTTGAATGCAAGCCAGGTGAGCTCCCTGTTTAAGTAGAGGCTGGCATCATCGAGATCGATCGCGCTCGATTCGTTGCTTGCCTGGTTCGCTGGCGTATCGTACTGGTCCGAGATCTGTTCTGGATTATTCATGGTGAGGTTTCATCAGATTAGAAGGATGGTATAAGTATATGCTTTGATATCGTTATTGTGGAACAGTTCGATGAAACTGTTGCTATCTGGTGCTCAGAATAGATAAGCGCCGTCTTTCGGTCTGAAATTTTCCAGTCGGTTCATCTGATCCAGGAAGGTGATCAGGAATCCCAAGCTGTTGATCCGTCCCAGTCCACCCGTGGCACAAGCGGACTCTGAAAAACTTCTACAGCCATCCACTCTACCGCAGGGGTTGTATATCAGACTGGGAATCGGGTCTCCTGTATGGCGTCCCGTATTACTGTCTGTGCTATGGTCAGCAGTAATTCCAATCACGAGCTCATCGCTGATCAAGGGCGCGATGGCATCGTCGATTTTCGATATTATCTCCCGTTTACCGATGGGATCCATATCGTGAGAGGCTATGTCAGTAGCTTTTATGTGGAGATAGACCAGATCGTTCTCTTTCAATGCACTGCGGGCAGTCTCCACTTTGGCCTGCAGGTCAGTATCCCTGGCGGCGGTGAAACGTGGATTCTCATACAGCTGGTATCCAAGCAGTTTGCCAAGTCCCAGTACAGTCCGTTCTCCTGATATCACTCCGGCATCGATTTTCAGACGGCGAAGTAAGGATCTTATTTTCGGTAGTTTGCCGGGGCTGCGACAGATAATACCGTTTGCCGCTGCCAGGCCATGCTTCCGACGACGCTGATTGACCGGGTGTTGATCGAGCTTTTCGTAGACAACCTCGATCAGACGATTGATACAGCGGGCAGTTTTTTCAGCTGCCGCATCCCCAGGGGTGCTTGCCTGGCAAGTGAGCAGTCCTTTTTTGCGGTAATCATTACCCGGGTCGGTATTGCCGATATCATTCGACAGACCATGGCCTTCCAGCTGGAGTACAACCCGATGCTGTGTGGCAGGATGGAGACTCGCCGTAATGCCTTCGCCCAGATCGACTTGACCAATATCGGAGGCGAGGGCTTCAGTGCCTTGATTGATTCGGCCTGCTCGTCGATCAAGGATATTGAATTGCTTGCCCTTTCGTTCGATCGTCGCGAAGTTGCAGCGGAAGTAGAGAGCCTGATCGCTGCGGCTCAAACCAACACCGGAAGCCTCAACCGGGCCGCGGGCCAGCTCAACTGCCTGTTGTTGGGACAGACCGAACAGAGGACAGAAACCGGTATGGGTGCCGACCGGCATGCCGGGGAAAAGTGGATCGACAAGACCGCATTGTCCGGCTGAGGCGAGACTGTCCATGTTCGGTGTCTCAGCGACTTCAAGCGGTGTTTTGCCGCCAAATGAGGGGATACCCCGGTCACCCAGACCATCAAGTATGACCAATAGACCTTTATGGGTCGTTATCAAATCGAGTAATCCTCAGACGGGTTAAACTGGCAACGGCAATAGGCGCGTGGTCAAATTTCAGTGCCGGAGTGTCTGGTTATTCTGTGTCAAATACATCCTCAACTTTAGCATGAAAGTTCTTCTCTAACACCTCAATTATCAAACGCATGATTTGATCGGTCGCCAGATCCTTATTGTCGTTGGGGATGATTGAGACGCTGTGATTATCCGCTTCAGATAGCAGGTGACTCTGCAGCATCCAGATCGATTCAAAATTCGACAGATAGTTGCTGTCTTCACTACGTTCAGGTGCTGCGATACCCCGGTCTTTCAATCGGTGTTTCAACTGATTCTGTTTCAACACCGCCAGCACGATCGGTACGATTACCGCATCACTGTTATCCTTGAATAGGTTGTACAGGGTCGGGGTGACATGTACCCCCTCAAGGATCAGTGAGACTCTCTCTTTCAGGGCTCTCTGTACAACCGCTTCGCAGGGGACGGAAACCAGTTCAGACTGATGAAGATAGCCATGAATCATCAGCTCTTCGGTACTTCCCTCATGCTCATGCCGGCCGAGGGTTTTATGCCAGGCATTGAAGGAAGAGGTGTGCAGTTCAGGCATCAGTCGTTGCGGAATCATCATACGCATGACTTCCCGCAACATGTCGGTGGACTGGGTGCGAATGATATTCAGCCTGTGTGCCACTTCGGTGGCAATGGTACTTTTCCCGCAACCTGTGGTGCCGCCAATCAGCAGTATCAGTGGTCGTTTGGAGTGTTTGTAGTCGGTCCAGACCAAGTAGCTGTTTGCTGCACGCTTACCGTAACGATGCTTAAGCTTTTCATGGGTCAAACGGCCAAGTCTGCTGCTGCTGATACCTTCCTGATAGGATTCGAGCAGATCCAGATAAACCGATTGGGTGATCAGTGAGGCTTTGTCGCTGCCCAGTCCGGATGATTCCAGTGATTGTCGATGCTCGATGGTTGAAAAGGGGCGCGTGACTCCTTTGCGGCCGGTTACCATGACCTCAGGTGCATTAGGGGTCAGGCTCTCATAAGCCTCGATGACATCATGCTGCTCAAGTTGTTCAAGTTGTTTGAGCACCAGTTTGCGAAGATCCTTAGTCGACAACTCATCCTTGCCGGCGATCTGTTGGCGTATCTCGGATGAGAGCTCGTAGGCGGTTTCAAATGCCAGTCCGGCATCGGTCAGTGAACGGGTCAGGATGCCGCGTAAAAACGGAGCACGTGTCTCATCGTTGCTGTCTATGATGAAAGTTTTTGCCATGGCGTCAGGCTATCAGATCAGTCGCCATAAGTGGAGTGAACAGATCACTTTTCAGGCTAATTCGATCTTTTTGTTGTTGTCTGATGGGACAATTCAATTCCATCTTTAGAAATCCTTTTTGGCATTTGCAGGCTATCGATCAGTTGCAAAACTCTTGGTACTAAGTGAGCCGGCTGAATGGTCAGCCTCTAAATGTGTCAATTATAGCGGCTGCTTGAGCTTGTTAGTACTCGGGCCTGTTAACACGGTGCTATACCCGCTACCGGGGCCGCTTCTTATTCAGCAAGTCAGAATGTTGCAACAATCAAAACTCTCTCCTTGCACCTTGATTGATGCTTTTTCAGGTGCATCAGGGCGTACTGGGTTTGTCTCAGCAGGCTGTAGGCTAATTTGTCTGATCCCAGGCATAGATGGCTTCTGCCTTGTTGCCCGGTTCAAAGAAGTGCAGTTGTT
>JAHRHW010000327.1 GCA_019100305.1 Candidatus Thiodiazotropha taylori
CCTATTTTCCCGTCGAGGAGTCGAACCCGTTTCTGGGTTGGCGGGGGATTCGAATCTCTCTAGACCATCCGGAGATCTTCATCACTCAGGTGCGCGCCATTCTACGTGCCGCTATCGATCTGAACAACTTGCGCCTGCTGTTGCCGATGATCAGTCATGTGCAGGAGGTCGATGATGCCATGCTGCTGATTCAGCGCGCGCATGACGAACTGCTGGAAGAGGGGTATCAGGTGAAGATGCCCAGGGTCGGTGTGATGATTGAGGTGCCGGCTGCGGTTTATCAGGTCGAGGCACTCGCCCAGCGGATCGATTTTCTCTCTGTTGGTACCAACGATCTGACCCAGTACCTGCTCGCTGTCGATCGAAACAATGCTCATGTGGCGGAGATCTATAACGATCTGCATCCGGCCGTGTTGCGGGCCCTGATCCAGATCGTCAATGGTGCGGCTCAGTATGGTAAAGAGGTGAGTGTCTGTGGTGAACTGGCGGGAAATCCAGCTGCCGCAGTCCTGCTGCTGGGTATGGGAGTCAACAGTCTGAGCATGAATGGCGGCAGTCTGCTGCGGGTAAAGTGGGTGCTGCGTTCGTTTTCCCACAGTCGTGCAAAGCAGTTGCTGCAGACAGCCCTGCGTTGTGAGCAGGCGGGAGAGATCGTCAATTTGCTGTCGAATGCCCTGGAGGAGATGGGGCTGGGTGGACTGATGCGTGCCGGCCGTTAGACATTGTCAGGGCCTGTTAGCAAGAATTAAACAGCTCACGCCACAGAGTGGTTGAAGGCCCCGGCAGGAAGCTTATGATAGAGACAGACCGTATTGTGAGTGCTGCGTCCTTCAAGACACTGCTACAGGATGAGGGCAGCAGGCAGGTTCACTTCGGTTGAAAACAAACAATTTGCGCCGGGTTACTATGAAACCGCAATCCGCATTCTCCAGCATAGAGTGGTCGAAGCAGTTTTTATTCATACTGCTGCCGTTTGCTGCGATCTTTGCGCTCGGTGCCTATGTCCACTACTACACCAATTCGGAAACCGACCGGGTCACTCTCAGGACTAATGAACTACTGAATGTGGGATTGGCTCGAAGTGTTCTCAACCGCGACCTCTCCAATGTCGTTTCAGATCTGATCTTTCTTGCCAGCTATATCGACAAGCAGAGCTTTGAAGCCTCCGGTGAGTTGAGAAAAAAACAGGTCGAAGAGTTGTTCTTCACCTTCATAAAAGAGAAACGACTCTACGATCAGGTACGCTATATCGATCATCAGGGGTTGGAGAAAATCCGCGTCAACTTTGGCGGCGGAAATCCAACGCTTGTTTCCGATCGGGAGTTGCAGGACAAATCCGCACGCTACTATTTTGTGGAGACTGTGTCGATGGCTCCCGGGGAAATCTATATCTCACCTTTGGATCTGAATATCGAAGAGGGGGTTATCGAGCAACCTATCAAGCCGGTGATGCGGTTTGCCGTGCCGATCTTTGCCCAGCGGGATCGGATCCAGGGAATTCTGGTGCTCAACTATCTGGGTGAGCGACTATTGAGTGACTTTGCCCGAGCCGGTGCCAATATTGCCGATCATATCCATCTGTTGAACAAGGATGGATATTGGTTGAACAGTCCTCAGAACAGTCATGAATGGGGCTTTATGCTGCCCCATAAAAAACATATCACTGAACTCTATCCGGCGGCCTGGGAGCTGGTTAGCCAGTCGGTTTCAGGACAGCTGGAGACCAGCGATGGTCTGATTACCTACGAGACGGTTACCCCCAGAACCGTTGCCTCTCAAACGATCCGGGGATACGAACAGCAGCAAATGACCATGTCCCCGTTGGATGAGTTGCGTTGGAAGGTGGTTTCCCGGGTTCCCCTGGATCGCTATGCGCCAGGCTTTTTGGGTTTTATCCGGCAGCATACCCCACTCTATTTTGTGATCATGGTGGTTTTGCTGTTCGGCTCCTGGTTGTTGGCAACCGCCAATCTGCGCCATCGCAATGCACAGCGTCAGAGTGAATATGAGCGACGGTTCCGGCGCACCCTGGAGGATATGCAGCTGGCAGCGATTACCCTTGATCGCGAATATCGTCTGGTGTTTTGTAATGACTACTTTTTGAAACTGACCGGTTGGGCCCGTGAAGAGGTGCTGCACGACGAGTGGATTGAACGCTTTGTCAGGGTCGAGCACAAAGAGCTGTTTCGCGATACTTTGGAAAAACTGCACAACGAAGGTGTTGAATCGCGGGACGTGGAAGTGGACGTGGTGATGAAGTTCGGTGGCTACAGGCGGATTGCCTGGCACCATACGCCTTCAACCGATACCCATGGTAATGTTGTACGGGTGACGGCGATCGGTGAGGATGTGACCGAGCGACGTAAAGCGGAAGATAAGGTGCGCAAGTTGTCTCACGCGGTGGAGCAGAGTCCGACTATCGTGCTGCTCACGGATCGGCATGGTCAGATCGAGTATGTGAATCCCAAGTTCACCCAGGTGACCGGTTACGATGCGGATGAGGTGATCGGTAAGAAAACCAATATCTTGAAATCCGGTGAAACCTCGGTAGATGACTACAAGCAGCTCTGGCAGACCGTGTTGAATGGTGGAGAGTGGCGGGGTGTTTTCCATAATCGCAGAAAGAACGGTGAGCTCTACTGGGAGTCCGCCTCCATCTCCGCGCTGAAGGATGAGGAGGGTGAAATCACCAACTTCGTTGCAGTGAAAGAGGATATCACTGAGCATAAGCGTCTTGAGCGGGAAGTCGAGATGCAGCAACAGGAGCTGGTCCGTACCCAGGCACTCACCGTGATGGGGCAGATGGCCAGTATGATTGCCCACGATCTGAGAAATCCGCTCTCGTCGGTGAAAATGAGTATGCAGATTCTTGGCAAGCATGCGGCCAACGAAGAGAAAGAGTTGTCTGCGATCGGTCTGGATCAGATCCGTTACATGGAGAACATCCTCACCGACATGCTGACCTATGCCCGACCTGAAGCGGCTCATGTCGATTGGGTGAATATCGAAAAGCTGATGGATGCAACCGTGTTAAGCCTGCACAAACGGATTGAAGAGGTGCAGTCGACAGTCGATGTGGAGTACCAGTCCGGGTTGCCTGCGTTACCGGGAGATGCCAATAAGCTGCGGCAGCTGTTCTCGAATCTGATCGTCAATGCTCTGCAGGCCAGTGAGAAAAATGAACATGGCTCCAGTAAAATCAGTATCAAAGTGATTCAGGTGATGGATCCGACGGGCAGTGCTGTCGAGATATCGGTTTGCGACAACGGCATCGGCATTGAGAATGACGACAATCAGAAACTCTTCGAACCATTCTATACAACCAGAACCAAAGGTACCGGCCTGGGCCTGGCGATCGTCAAACAGATTATCGATCAGCACCAGGGGCGGGTTGAACTGGTACCCCGCGAGGCCGGCGGTACCTGTGCCATTGTTACTCTGCCGACCGCGCCGAGGGAGGTAGAATCGTTGTCGTGAATATCAATCAGCCGAAGCGCGCCAAAGTCTGTACTGCCATTGTGCAGTGGAGAGCTCAATTCTTACAATTAGCCTTCTATTGTGGCTACGACTCTACAGATAATCGAGTAGTTCCGGGTTTATAACATGACTAGAATTCTTCTCGTCGATGATGACATTGCCAGTTGCCGTACCCTGCAACTGCATCTCTCCGGTCTCGGTCACGAGGTCAGCATGGCCCATAGTGTGGATGAGGGGCTGCAGCTGCTGGCAGATTTCAAACCCGGCCTGGTGGTGCTCGATATTCGCATGCCGGGAAAATCGGGTCTGCAGGGATTGCCGGAGTTCAAATCAGCACTCCCCGGGGTCCGCATCATCATGATCACCGCCTTTCACGATATGGAGAGTACCATCGAGGCGATGCAGAAGGGGGCGGACGACTATATCCACAAGCCGATCGATATCGATGAGTTTGACGGTGCAGTGGAAAAACTCCTCAGCCATGGGGAGGGGGAGTTGGTGGAGACCGATAGCCAAAACTTCTCCTCACTCACCATGGTCGGCAACTCCCGGGCGATGAAGGAGATCTTCAAGACCATCGGTCTGGTGGCGAAAAGTCCGGCCACGGTGCTGATCACAGGCGAGTCGGGCACCGGGAAGGAGCTGGTGGCGAGAGCGATTCATCGCAGCGGTGAAAATCCCGATGGGCCGTTTGTGGTGGTGAACTGTGCAGCCATTGTCGAAACGCTGCTCGAATCCGACATGTTCGGTCATGAGAAAGGCGCCTTTACCGGCGCAGTGGCGAAGCAGGTCGGTAAATTCACGCTGGCGGAGAATGGCACCATATTTCTCGATGAGGTGGGTGAGCTCTCGCCGGTGATGCAGGCCAAGCTGCTGCGGGTGATTCAACATAAAGAGTTCACCCCGCTGGGGGCCAAGGAGAGCAAGATCACCAACGCACGGATCATTGCGGCAACCAATGTCAATCTGGCCCAGCAGGTCTCTCACGGGGCTTTTAGGGAGGATCTCTTTTATCGGCTGCAGGTGGTGAATATCCATCTTCCTCCGTTGCGGGAGCGCAAAGAAGATATCATGGGTCTGGTACAGGCGCTGCTCGCCCGGATCAATGGTGAGTTGAACCGTAAGGTGGCGCGTATCACTTCCGATGCCTTGCGCTGTCTTCAGGACTACCATTGGCCGGGCAATGTCAGAGAGTTGGAGAATGCGTTGATGAAGGCGGTGGCACTCTGTCCCACGGATACCCTCTCCTGTGACCTGTTACCGATGGAGATTACCGGCGTGAGTCTGGAGGAAGTGGAAAACCAGCCGGTGGTCGGCAGACCGGTAAGCCTACAGGCGATGGAGAAAGCTCATGTCAAACAGGTGTTGCAGATGGTCGATTGGCATAAGGGGCGGGCCTGTGAAATCCTTGAGATCTCGAGACCGAGACTGCGGCGGATGATCCAGCAGTATGAGTTGCAACCTCCGCCCGGCTTTGTGGCGGATAAGGACAACGGCGACTGAAACAACGGCTATCGCCCCCATTTCCTGTTAGGGCCTGTTAGCGCAAAATTTCGATACAGAAAGCGGCGGCGCCGGGACGTAATTGATGAGTGCTAACAGGCCCTAAGCATCCGGCATCAAGGGCATGCAGGATGCCCTTGAGTCTCAACGATCAGATCGCCAGATGTGGGGTGGCGAGAATCAGAGGGTGCCCCAGGAGTTGCGACGGCGCTGAAATCTCAGATGAGGCAGGATCAGTCCGATCAGGATGCCGGCAATGATCACTCCGGCACCGATCAGAAACCAGTCGCGGG
>JAHRHW010000328.1 GCA_019100305.1 Candidatus Thiodiazotropha taylori
ATAGCGACCGGGGTGATGGTCAGCCTGATCAATGAGCTGGGGCACTGCCTCGCCTGTCGGTTGAAAAGCTGGGTTAAGATTCCCCGCATCGAGTCGTTTTGCAGTGAAGCGGATTGTCGCAGCTTGCTCTCTTGAGCCTAGGCTGTTCGTCAGTGGAATCCGTTCGCCGATACTGGCATCAGCGAAACAGCAGCGGGACCACATCGTCATAAACTGAAGCGAAGTGGACCTTCAGTCCTTTACGGATATGATCCGGTACCTCTTCAAAGTCGCTGCGATTGTCTTCCGGAAGGATCAGTTCCTTGATCCCGGCGCGCCTTGCGGCAATCACCTTTTCGCGTATACCGCCGACCGGGAACACCTGTCCGGTAAGGGTGAGCTCACCGGTCATGGCAATGTTGCGTACCGGTTTTTTTCTCGCCAGCGAGAGCAGTGCTGAAGCCATCGTGATGCCGGCAGAGGGGCCATCCTTTGGTGTGGCGCCAGCTGGTACATGGAGGTGGATAAAGGCTTTTTGAAAGAAGCTTTGATCCACCTCGAACTCTTCTGCGTGGCTGACGATATAGCCATAGGCGATTTCAGCCGATTCTCGCATCACATCGCCGAGCTGACCGGTGAGTTTGAATCCCCGGTTGAATTCGTGTGTAGCGACCGCTTCGATATTCAATGTCGCACCGCCCATGGCGGTCCAGGCCAGTCCGGTCACAACACCGGCGCCACTCAGGTTTCGCTCATCTTTGAACAGAGGACCACCCAGATAGTCCTGGAGATTGTCGAGCGTTATATCGATGGGCTTTTTCACCCCTTCGAGAATTTTTACCACCGCCTTGCGTACAATCTTACCGATCTGTTTCTCCAGCCGGCGTACCCCCGCATCCCGTGCGTAACCTTCGATGATGGCCCGCAGTACCGGACTGTTGAGTTTGATATCTCGACGTTTCAGACCAGCTCTTTCAAGTTGGCGGGGCACCAGGTATTTACGTGCGATCTGTAGCTTTTCACTGGCGATATAGCCCGACAGGGAGATGGTCTCCATGCGGTCGAGCAGCGGGCGCGGTATGGTGTCGAGTTGATTCGCTGTACAGATGAACAGAACTTTCGACAGATCGAATCGCAGGTCAAGATAGTGGTCGAGAAAGTCACTGTTCTGTTCCGGGTCGAGTACCTCGAGCAGGGCTGAGGCGGGGTCGCCGTGGTAGGAGGCGCCGATCTTATCGATTTCATCGAGCATGATCACCGGGTTTTCGGTGCCGGCATCTTTCATCGCCTGGATGAACTTACCGGGCATCGCACCGATGTAGGTGCGCCGATGACCTTTGATCTCGGCTTCATCACGAATACCACCGACAGAGAAGCGATAGAATTTACGCCCCAGGGCTTCAGCGATGGAGTGGCCGATGGAGGTCTTACCGACGCCGGGAGGGCCGACCAGCAGGATGATCGATCCGGCAATCTGACCTTTCATGATACCGAGCGCGAGAAACTCCAGGATGCGCTCTTTCACATCGTCCAGTCCGTAGTGGTCCTTATCCAGGGTTTTACGCGCAAACTGAAGATCAAGTTTGTCTTCAGAATCGATACCCCAGGGGAGCAGGGTGATCCAATCCAGATAGTTTCTGGTGACCGAATATTCGGGTGAACCCGGTTCGAGTACCGCCAGTTTGTCCATCTCCTCATCCACCCTCGCCTGAGCCTGCTCGGAGAGTGTCAGCTTTTCCAGGCGCTCCTTGAACTTATCCAGTTCTGCAGTACGGTCGTCTTTCTCGATGCCCAGTTCCTGCTGGATCGCTTTCAGCTGTTCGCGTAACAGAAAATCTCGTTGCTGCTTTTCCATCCGCTCTTCGACGGTCTTGCGGATTGAAGCCTGTGCCTTGACCACCTCGAGTTCACGATGCAGCAGCTCAAGTACTTTCTCCATCCGCGGCAGCAGCTCCACGGTTTCCAGGACCGCTTGCAGTTGAAATTTATCCGAGGTGGTAAGACTGGCGGCGAAATCGGTCAGATGGGATGGATCATCCGGGCCAAACCGGTCGAGGAACATGCGCAGCTCCTCGGCATACAGAGGATTCAGCGGTAGCAGTTCCTTGATGGTGTTGATGATCGCCACCGCATAAGGTTTGATCTCTTTACTGTCGCTGGCGGGTTCCGGAAGATATTCAACGCTGGCGGTAAACGGGGCGTTCCCATGAACCACCTTTTCAATACGGAAGCGCTGCAAGCACTCGACCAGAACCTGCAGTCTGCCTTCTGATCGTTGGATGCGATGGACCCGGCAGACGGTGCCGATCTGTTTGAAACTCTGCGGAGCGGCAGACTCAGCACTATCCGCTGAAGAGAGCACGACACCTAACAACATATGCGTGGAGTTGGCGACCTCTTCCATGGTTGCGTCCCAATGCTCCTGTTCCATTAAAAGCGGTACCGCCTGCCCGGGAAAGAAGGGGCGTGCGGTGACGGGCAGCAGGTGGATCAGGCCCGGTAGCACCTCATTGGGTCGGGCCAGGGTATTGCCACTGATGACTTCGACGTTCTCATCTTGGGTATATTCTTCTTCTGACATCATGCTACCTTCAGTAAGTGCTTACTCTCTGTCTGATCTGACACGAACAGTTCCAAACAGAGTCTTTTCGAGTCGACTCTGAGCAGTCGATTTTGCCCGATTCAAGCGAATCGCTTGGCCCCATTTTGCATAAACGGTCGGACAAAGTCTCAGTCTGTTGTGTAAATCAGTAGGAATCCGCTTTTCGGAGATGTTTGTATATCATTCAGATATGGGGTCGCTACGATCAGTTGCAAGAGCCTCGGCTCAAATCGAGTCCAGTGGTATGAGTTGTCCACTAGGGGAATCGAGACAACTCCAGGGTTGGCTCTCCTGAACATGTCCTTTGGCGGTGGCCGGTATTCGCGTTCTATTGTCTGCAATGGAGTGATGGCCCTTGTTTCCTAATCGACTGTCAATGCTATTTCATGGAAAAAATATGGCCTATTATAACTTACCGTTTTTCTTGGTTTTTATTGAGTTAGAACGGTTTATTCACTTGGCAGGAAGTTGATTGAACGATTCGTTCAATAGCTTGGAATTCCAACACCTCCATCTTGTGTCGTTCCCTTTGTGAGTAACTCAATCTAATTACAATTGGGTATTCTTATAAAACCCTCTGAAAGTCCCGGTTTATCTACCTTTTTCTACAAGCTCAACCGCAACCTAAGGCGGCTTTTGTTTCACCTCGCATTTCTGTTACTGGCTTTGGTACAGATCTTGCAATCCTGATGTGTGCGTTCAGCGCATGTGCATTGCAGGGGAGAGCGATGCCCAGTAACAAAAATTAATGGGGTAGATGCCCGTGTTCGTCGCCTCCGCTGTTCGGATGCATTTTTTAACCTATATATGGGAGTCTGATAATGAAACGCCTAGCACTACTAGCAGTAGTGGCGTTGGTTGCTTGGGGTAGCGGAGGTAATACGCTGCTCCCTGTAGCTGAGGCCCAAGGCAAAGCCTGTTTGGCATGTCACGACGGCATAGAACGTTTTAGTGACGGTGTCATGCAGGAAGACATTGAAAAGATGGGTGCGGAATTGGGTGACCCGGCAGGCTGTGTGGTCTGTCATGGCGGTAACCCGAAAGAAGAAAAAGATAAGATGAAGGCCCACATGGGCTCCCCCGCCGGACTAGCAAAAAAGGGTGGACCTAAAAACTTCCTGCCCGATCCTGGCGCCATGCCAGTTAACGACCAAGCCTGTGGCCAGTGCCACTCTGGATACTATGACCGTCTGAATAAATCCCTGATGAATACTGAGGCAGGTAAACTGCAGGGTAACATGTGGTCATGGGGTTACCAGAAAGACATGAAGGTTGTCTGGGGCAACTATGATGTGATGGACGACGATGGCCCTGTACCTCTGGTTGGTACCAAGGCCTACAAGAAGTACATGAAGGACTTCGTCAAGAAGCATCCGGATCAGATGCCAAAGCGTCTGAAACAGCTGCCACAGGTTGATCTGGAGAAGCTGACCGACAATCCCAACCATGCGGGTCTGACCTACTCCCGTCATGACTGTCAGCGTTGTCATGTTGGTGTAACCGGTCGTGATAAGCGTGGTGACTACCGTGGTTCCGGCTGTTCCGCCTGTCACGTGCCTTACTCCAATGATGGCTACTATGAAGGTGGTGATCCAACCATCAAGAAGGACGAAGCGGGCCATATCCTGACTCACCGCATGCAGGGCACCCGTAAGACCAAAGTCAAGGTTGGTGAAGTTGAGTTCTCCGGCATTCCTGTTGAAACCTGTGTCTCCTGCCACAACCGCGGCAAGCGAGTCGGCGTGAGCTATCAGGGCATCATGGAAGCACCTTACGGCTCTCCCTTTAATGAAAAGGGTAAAAAACAGCCTAAGATGCACACCAAGCGTTACCTGTTCATCAAGGAAGACCTGCATCATGAGATGAACTCGATTGCCGGTAACCCGCAGGGTGGCATGCTCTGTCAGGACTGCCATACCACCATCGATCTGCACGGTGATGGCAATATCCCGGGTACCACCCTGGCTCAGGTCGAGGTCGAGTGTGAAGACTGCCACGGCACCTTCAACAAACTGCCTTGGGATCTGCCGCTGGGTCGTGGCGAAGAGTTTGGTGAGATGAAAGATGGTCTGCCGACCGCCTACACCGAGCCTCGTGGTCTTGGCAAGAAGTGGCCCGAGTACATGAAAGATGCCACTCAGTATGAACCTCAGGATGGTTATCTGCTTACCGCACGCGGCAATCCTCTGGGTAATGTGGTTAAGAAGGGTAAGGACGTTATCGTTCACTCCGCCAACGGTCTGGACTTCAGAGTTCCTCTGCTGAAACAGATCGGCGACGAAGGCACCTTCAAGTCGACTCTGGCGAAAGTCTCCATGTTCCTGATCCCGCAACATCAAAACAACATGGAGTGTTATGCTTGTCATGCCGACTGGGTTCCACAGTGCTACGGTTGTCACGTCACGGTTGATTACTCGAATGGTAAAGAGGGTACCGACTGGCTGGTCAACGCCAGTAATCGTGATCCCAAGACTGGTCTGACCCCGGATGCGCCTCCTGGCACCAACGGCATGAAGAGCCCAGGTAAAGTCATGGAGACCCGCTCCTATCTGCGCTGGGAGACTCCGGTGCTCGGTATCAATGGTGAAGGTCGTGTCAGCCCAATGATGCCGGGTTGTCAGG
>JAHRHW010000035.1 GCA_019100305.1 Candidatus Thiodiazotropha taylori
CATTCAGCGATCTACGACACCGAACAGACAGCCAGGCTGTTCTGCACCATCATCAATCAGTGGCAGCAATCATGCGGCACACCGGCACCACTAGAGTAGAAGCGGATACGGGCCCGCGTCCTCAATATTGATCAGTGGATCAAAAAGTCCGCAAATGGGCTTTTCAGGCCGATCTGTCCGGTTGAACAGACCCCGACCCTCCCCACTACCTATGGATAGCAGGGAGGGTCTTCAGATCGATCCAGATCAGTTGTTCTGAATCACGATATTGGGGAATTTCGCCGCATAGTCCTTCGCCTGCAGGGAGAGCTTGGCAGCTGTCTTGCGGGCGATCTCCCGGTAGATCTGCGAGATACGTGCCTCCGGCTCGGCAACCACGGTTGGCTTGCCACCGTCGGTCTCTTCCCGAATACGGATATCCAGGGGCAGGGCACCAAGCAGATCCACATGGTACTGATCGGCCATGGAGGAGCCGCCACCCTCTCCGAAGATGTGCTCCTCATGACCACATTTGGAGCAGATATGGGTACTCATGTTCTCCACGATACCCAGCACCGGCACCTCAACCTTTTCGAACATCTTGAGGCCTTTGCGGGCATCCAGCAGGGCGATGTCCTGGGGCGTAGTGACGATCACCGCACCGGAGACCGGCACCTTCTGCGCCAAGGTCAATTGGGTATCACCGGTACCCGGCGGCAGGTCCACGACCAGATAGTCCAGACTGTCCCAGTTGGTGTCGTTGAGCAACTGCTCCAAGGCCTGAGTGACCATCGGGCCACGCCAGATCATTGGCGTCTCTTCATCGATCAGAAAACCGATCGACATCGCCTGCAGTCCGTAACCTTCCATCGGCTCCAGACTCTTGCCGTCTTTGGAGTCGGGCTTGCCGTTGATTCCCAACATGCGCGGCTGAGAAGGACCGTAGATATCCGCATCCAGAACCCCGACCTTGGCACCCTCTTCCGCCAGGGCGAGAGCGATATTGACCGCCGTGGTGGATTTACCCACGCCACCTTTACCGGAAGCGACCGCAATGATGTTCTTGATGTTATCGATCGGTTTCAGTGCCTTTTGCACCGAATGGGCCACGATCTTGGTATTGATGGAAACCTCAACCGATTCCACACCGGAAACTGTTTTGATCTGCTCGGTGACCGCCGACTCGATGGCGCCGTGACAACCTTTGGCGGGAAATCCCAACTCAATCGCGACTTTTACGCTGCCGCCATCCAGCTCCACACCCTTTACCGCTTTGGCTGTTACCAAATCCTTCTCCAGATTCGGCTCGATATAGCCTTTGATTGCCTCTTTCACAGCATCTTGTGTCAATTCAGACATCGTCAGTTACTCCCGCAAGCGGGCACATTGTTTGGCCCGTCAAAATTACTGAAAACTTCATGGCGGGGGATTCTACACGAAAACCAAGCCAAGATACCAAGCATTTTCCTGGGTTTTGACTCATGCAGGAGAAATCCCACGCCTTCAGGTAACTGAAGGCGTGCCTGAATCGAACGGATTCAGCCGTTGAGAGCCCCCGATCCGCTTGAAGCCGGATCAGATGACTTCTTGGTGCGGAATGGCTCCATCCGTTGACTGAAGTGCACTGAGACCGGCCAGATAACGCTCTATCAGGTGTTCTACCAGGGATGCTACGGAACCCTGCCCGGTAGTCTGGAGCTGGTTGGTAGTGTGCATGATTGCGATGCCATGGATGCCGTTCCAGATCGCCCTCGCAGCCATCGCGATCTCGTGTTGCGGCATTTTGTTCATGGTCAGTGCGGCAATTTGACGCTCAACCAGTTCATAGAGACGATCCAGCTTGTCTTCATGGATCTCCATCAACAGACCTTCTGTCTGGGGCTGGTGTTCAAACACCATACGCCAGCGATGGGCATGCTTTGAAGCAAAGTCGAGATAGGCTGATCCCAATGTATAGAGGCAATCCTGCGGATGCCGACATTCAGTCAACCGTTCACTGAGCACCATATAGAGCTGATCCAGAGTTCTCCCGTTAACCCTCTGTACCAGTTCATCAAGATTTTTGAATACGAAATAGAGGCTTCCGACTGTATAGCCGATGGCAGAAGCAACCTTGCGGGCGGATAGTCCCTCATAGCCCTGGGTTTCTATTAGTTCTTCAGCTGCCACGAGTGCCATATTCTCGATTTCTGACTTGCTGTGTTCTCCCCGTCTTCCCATGTTGTCTCCCGTTTCAACACGTTCATTGTGTTTAACTGTTTACGAACTTCGACCTTCCCTATCAAACAAGGGTCAGAGCAATATCACACCATTTTTTGTCTTCACACAGTGATCTGTCGCACACGGTGGAAGTAAAAATGGGCGATTTATCAACACGTATTAAGAATAGCAGGAGATCAGAACTTATCATTATTTGATAAATAGAATTACTATACTATAGTATAGATATTATTAATTTTATTTAAGTGTATTTTCGCTTTAAGGAATAAGCATGAAAATCAGCAAACAGGAGAAGGCGGCCACCCGTCGTAAAATCCTCGCTGCCGCTTCCGAAGTGATTACGGAACGGGGCTTTAAAGCCGCTTCCATGCGTGAAATCGCCCGTCGCGCCAAAGTGGGCGACGCAACGATCTACAACTATTTCCCCAGCAAGGAGAAACTGCTGTTTGGCTATTGTGAAAACCGCCAGCACGAAGTGGCTCAGGCACTGCGTGAGCTCGACGGCTTCGACCAGTACACCGTCCGGGAGCAGCTGCATCAGTTGATCGAAACAGAGCTGGCTCTGTGGCTGCCCGACCGGGAGTTTCTTGGGGAAGTATTCGATACAACCTTCTACTCACCCGCCGCCAGCCTGGTCAACCTGGCTGAAACCCGCCGGCTGTTCAATCGGATGGTGGATGAGATCATCGACAATGCGGTGGAGGCCGGTGAGATACCGGAACAGCCCTACCAATCCCTGCTGGCTCCCCTCTACTGGGACTATACGACAGCGGTACTTGCCTACTGGCTGCGTGACGACTCGGAAGGGTTTGCCAACACCACCCGACTGGTTGATCAGAGCGTTGAGTTGATCGCCATTGTTCTGCAGACCGGTGTGATCGGTAAAACCATGGAACTGGTCTCTTTTCTGTTTCGCAGCCACATCAGTCGAACCCTGAACAGCTTCAGCGAAGTCACCCGCCCCTGGAAAAAAGCCAAGCGGCAGTTCATGGCCAGCCACGATGACTAAATCGGTACCGACAGGGAAGTTGGCCCGCTCCCGCCTGGCAAGCAGTGCAATGCTCAAGGCTGGTGGCAAACATCTCTCCCATATTGCCCGCCGCCCTTTCATGAGCAGTGAGAGCTGCCAGGAAGAGAAGACGCGACTTGACCAGCAGACCGCAGAGATTCTTTTCAAAGCCCTCTCCCAACTCAGAGGCACCGCGCTCAAGCTGGCTCAAATGTTGAGCCTGGACAACCACTACCTAGCGGAACCGATGCGCAAACAGCTGGCCATGTCTTGCCATCAGGCGACCCCCTTGGGGCGCCCTCTGATCAGAAAGTTGTTTCTGCAGGAGTTCAACAGAGCGCCCGAGAAGATATTTGCCGAGTTCGATTCCCAGGCCTTTGCCGCAGCAAGCCTCGGGCAGGTCCACCGGGCGAAGAGCCATGCGGGTAAAGAGCTGGCGGTGAAACTCCAGTATCCCGGGATCGATATCACCATTGACAGTGATCTGCAGATCATGCGGATGCTGGTCAAGCGCACCGCCCATAGCGAGTTATTGCTCTCTTCGTTGGATGAGATCAGCCAGCGTCTTCAGGAGGAGGTCGATTATCACCAGGAAGCGGACCATACAGAGTGGTTCAGCTCGCAACTTCAGCTCGACCCAATCCGAATCCCCGAGGTATGCCGCGACTACTCCAGCAAACGTATCATCACCACCACCCGCATGGCCGGTGAGCATATGGACCAGTGGCTCTGCAGCAATCCCAGTCAGGCACAAAGAAACCATTTTGCACAGATACTCTACGACCTGTTCGTCAACTCATTCTATGGCTTGAATGCTCTGCATGCGGATCCCAACCCAGGCAACTACCTGTTTGCAGAGGATGGCACCCTCGGTCTGATCGACTTCGGCTGTGTAAGACATTTCTCTGCGGATTTCGTGGCTCTGATGCCGCAGCTTCTGAAGGCCTATCTGCAACAGGATGCCAGTGCCGTTCTGAACTATTACAAAAAACTGGGCATGGTTGTGGAAGGGCTCGACAGCGACCAGCAACAGGACTTTTATGAAACGCTGTTGAAACCGTTCGGCGATTGGTTAACCAAGCCGTTTAAAGCCGGCAGGTTCGATTTTTCCAAACGAGACTCCGCCTACATCAAAGAGGGCGTGGAGATCTTCGGAAAACTCAGTCAAATAAAGAAAATTGACACGATCGCCAACGAATTCATCTATTTCGACCGCACCCTATTCGGTCTCTATCAGATATTCGAACGCATGGAAGCCGAAGTGGATATGGAACATCAATGGTTAATCTGAATAAAATGCTGATCATCGCAGGTCTCTGCAGTCTCACCATCTGCCTGCTGCACCTATTGATCATCATCGGCGGAACCGAGTGGTACCGTTTTTTTGGCGCCGGCGAGACGATGGTAGCGCTCTCCATACAAGGATCAATCTATCCGGCAGTGATCACCCTGGGCATCGCCCTGGTGTTTTTCGGCTGGGCCTTGTATGCCTTTTCAGCCGCCGGATTATCGCGTCGTCTGCCCTGGCTGAAGCCGGTTTTGATCATCATCACCCTGATCTATCTGCTACGGGGTGCCGGTCTGTTGCCGATGGTGTTGATCTCACCCAGACAGGTGTATGAGTTTCTGATCATCACCTCAATCATCAGTTTTCTCATCGGCTCTCTTCACTTGGCCGGAATCCGGCAGATGGAGTGAAAGCTGAAATGAACCGCAAACAGTCAGGCAACCCGTTCAACAGTCATAAATTCCCTCTCAGGATTCGGCTGTTTTTCACCACCATGCGGAAACTTTTCGGCATTCTGGGCTGGGTTACACCAAAGCTGGCAGGCAAGCTGGCACTGAGGCTGTTCATGACGCCGCCCAGGTTTCCTTTACCTCGCCGGGAGAGGCTAGCAGTGCAGAACAGCCATCATCAGTTTCAACAGATCAACGGACAACGCATCGCAGTCTACCGTTGGGGTGAAGGCGAGCCGATACTGTTCAGTCATGGCTGGGGTGGGCGAGGCAGTCACTTCCATGCCCTGGTCGACGTATTGGTTGAGGCGGGTTACCAGGCGGTTTCCTTCGATGCCCCGGCGCACGGCCAGTCGAGTGGAAAACGCACCAATATGCTGGAGGTGACCAACACTCTGGTGACATTGGCCGAATCGCTGGGCCCGCTGAAAGCCGTTGTCGGACACTCATTTGGTTCGGGGATTACCCTGCTGGCGATGAGCCGTTTTCAGATTGCCACTGAAAAGCTGATCCTGTTCAGCTGTTTTGATGAAATCTACTGGGTAACCGATCAGTTCGGCGAGGCCTTCGGCATGACTCCTGAGTTGATTGGCGCGATGCGGGACGAGGCACAGCGTCGTTACGCAAAACAACTTGGTAGGGCCTGGCAGTGGCGTGATCTGTCACCCCTGAAGACCATCCAAACCATCGAGCATGAGATTCTGCTGCTACACGACAGAGAGGATCTGGAGGTCCCCTACCGGCATGCGGAAAATCTTCTCGCCGTTGCCGCTCAGGCGAGACTGCATACCACCACCGGCCTGGGACACAAGAAGATCCTCAGGGATCAGAGCTGCCTGCAAAGCTGTCTGGAGTTCATACAGCAGCCTCTAAGTGGAGTTCCCGCTTCGAACAGCCGTGGTTCGACTGACGATCAAAATCATCAGCAGTGAGAGGATAAAACCGGGAACGATCTCATACAGGTCGAACAGGCCACCCGACATGGGCTTCCACACCACCACCGTCAATCCACCGGTAATGATTCCGGCCAACGCCCCCCAGCGGTTCATACCCCGCCAGTAGAGTGAGAGCAGTACGGCAGGTCCGAACGCGGCACCGAATCCGGCCCAGGCATAGGCCACCAGATCGAGCACCTTGCTCTCTCTGTCCAGCGCCAGCAGAAAAGCCACCAGCGCAATGGAGACCACGGCCAGGCGTCCAACCACAACCAACTCCCGCTCTGTGGCCTGTTTGCGTATCAGTCGATAGAGGTCGCCGGTAAAGGTACTGGAAGAGACCAGCAATTGTGAATCTGCGGTACTCATGATGGCGGCCAGTATGGCGGCCAGGCAGATCCCTGCCAGCAGCGGATGGAACATCATATCGACCAGCCGGATGAAGACCTTCTCTGCATCCTCAAGGGGCGTCTCGAAGATAGGGATACCGGCCAGTCCGACCAGACAGGCGGCGGCCAGAGTGATAAACACCCAGCTGACGGCGATCTGTCTGGCCCTGGGGACAAAGCTGACATGCTGAATGGCTTTGAACCTGGCGAGGATATGGGGCTGACCGAAATAACCCAGCCCCCAGGCCATCAGCGAGATGATCGCAATCCATCCCAGCGGCTCACCCTTGCTGTCGGTCAGCGGATCGAGCAGAGCCGGATTCTGTTGCGCAATCAGCTCGCTCATCGGCTCAACACCGCCGAAACCCTGCAGGGCAAACAGGGGGATGGCGACCAGTGCCAACAGCATCAACAAACCTTGGAACAGATCGGTCCAGGAAACCGCTAGAAAACCACCGAATGCGGTATAGAGAATGATCACCAGCACCCCGCTCGCCACCGCCCAGACATAGGGCAGCCCGAACACCGCTTCGAACAGCTTGCCACCGGCCACCAGCCCGGAACTGGTGTAGAAGAGAAAGAACAGCAGGACAAAGATCGAAGAGACCACCCGGATCAAGCCACTGTTATCCTCAAACCGGTTGGAGAGATACTCCGGCAGGGTCAGGGCATTGCCGGCCGCTTCGGATGCAGTGCGCAGCCGGGCGGCCACCAGCCGCCAGTTGAGCCAGGTTCCCAATAACAGGCCGAGTGCGATCCAGATCACTTCGAGCCCGGCCAGATATGCGTATCCGGGCAGCCCCAGCAGCAGCCAGCCACTCATATCCGAGGCACTGGCGCTCAGAGCGGCAACCCAGCTGCCCAGGCGTCGGCCACCAAGCACGAAGTCGGAGAGATTGCGGGTGCGTTGCCAGGCAACCACACCAATCCCCAGTACCACCAGCAGGTAGAGAACGAAACTCAAACCGACCATCAGTTGCTGGCTCACGCTTCACTCCTTTTTTGCATTAGTTTTATCTTCCCCAGATAGGCCGACTTCATGGCCGCTTCAAAGGCCTGGTTGGTGGGATACTCATAGCCGAATACCGGTTGCCACAGGTCGTGGTTTTCCATACAGAGATAGAAAAACACATCCTCATGCCAGGGCTGTAACGACTGATAGGCAAACGAGAACATCTGCTGCTTGATCGTTTTCGGATAGGAGAGCTTGCCGTCGCTCTCCACCCAGGGCATCTGCAATATCTTGCTCTGAAAACCTTTCCGCGCGCGCAGCTTTTTGATCACCGGCTTGATATAGGTAAGGGTACCCAGGGAGAGCAACACCACCTCATCGGCGCTGAAGTCATCCAGCAGACGCTGGAAAAGCGCTCCGTAGTCCTCGTACCAGTTGTCGTAGTGAATCATCGGGTGGAGATGAAATCCGATCAGCGCACCATGGTCGGCTATCTGCCGTGCGCACTTCAGGCGCTCATCCAGGGAAGCGGTCAGATGCTCTTCATGGGCGATCAGGGTGGGGGTATTGAGTGACCAGGTGCAGAGTAGATTGCTTGGCAGATCCCGCTTCAGCAGATGCTGGATGTTCTTCGATTTGCTCTTCAACTCCAGGATCACATTCGGGTGCTGCCGAGCGAACGCCAGCAGGGCATCAAGTATGCCGCCCTGATTGCCCCACATCAGGGAGTCGGAGGATTGTCCGGTACCGATGTGATAGAAGCGATCCGGGTCGATCTCGAGTTGTGCAAGCTTTTCCGGAAAGCGGCTGTCGAAACGTACTTCATCGCCATGATAGAAGGATTGAATGCTGCAGTAGCTGCAATCAAAACCACAGTTCTCCACCGCATCCAGGGTCAGCAGATTGCAACAGCGGGTACGGGGGGATGCCACAGGACAGGGCCCCAGTCCCAGTTTCTGCTTATCAACTTCGACCCGGCGGATTCGCTGCTCCGCCCGTGGCGGTGTCAGCGGTATGGTCGGGTAGTGGTTGGGCTTTTCACGCAATCCCTGCCAGGCCGCCCGCAGGTGATCGAGTAACAGCTTACGCCGCTGTTTGGGGGCCATCTCTGCAGGAACATCCACTGCCCAGTATTGCGCCAGTTCACCCTCACCCCACATCGCCAGATCGGCCGCCATGTCACACAGCTGCCTCAGCTCCTGTTGGGTGAAGCGGTGTCGGTTTGCCTGTTGTTCGATAAATTGCTGCTGGGTCGGGGCCAGACGATCGATGCCGGCCTGCTTGAGCAGCGTGGTGACTCGTGACTGTTCAGCTGAGGTGTGGGTCATCCGCAGACTCCTCAGCGCTTGCGTGAAACAAACTTCTTCAGTCGCTGACGTTTCTGAATCTGACGCTTGGTGAGTTTATTCTGTTTGCCCTCATAGGGATTGTCGCCGGAGCGGAACTCGATGCGTATCGGGGTGCCCCGCAGTTTGAGTACCGAGCGGAAGCGCGAGATCAGATAGCGTTTGTAGCCGTCCGGAACCCGCTCCGTCTGATTGCCGTGAATCACGATCAAAGGCGGGTTCTTGCCTCCCTGATGGGCATAACGAAGCTTGATCCGCCGGCCGTGCACCAGCGGCGGTTGATGCTCCTCCACCAGGGCTTCCAGTATCCGCGTCAGTTCCGGGGTGGCCAGATCCCGCATGGCGCTCTTGTAGACCTGATCCACCAGACCAAACAGATCGCCAACACCGGAACCGTGCAGGGCTGAGATATAGTGGTGCCGGGCAAAACTCAGAAATGGCAGTTTGCGTTCGATTTCTGTTTTGATCCACTCCCGCTGATCCTGGGACAGACCATCCCATTTGTTGATCACCAGAATCAGTGCCCGACCGCTCTCCAGCACATGACCGGCCAGGGTGGCATCCTGCTCACCGATCTCCTGCTGGGCATCCAGTACCAGCAGCACCACATTAGCCTCCTGCATTGATTGCAGTGTCTTGATGATGCTGAATTTTTCAATCGCTTCCTTGATCCGGGCACGGCGTCTGACACCAGCGGTATCGATCAGGGTGTAGCGTTTGTCATTCCGGGTGATTGGAATATAGATGCTGTCCCTGGTGGTGCCGGGCTGGTCGTAGGCCACCACCCGCTCTTCACCCAGCAGACGATTGACCAGGGTCGACTTGCCGACATTGGGACGGCCGACCACAGCGATCTGAATCCCCTTCTCCTCTTCCGCACCCTCCTCTTCCGGAGGTGGAAACTGGCTCAGAATGCCGTCAATCAGGGTACGTACCCCGCGTCCATGCACTGCGGCGATGGCAATTGGGTCACCCAGTCCCAGACGATAGAAATCGCTGGCGGCGACCGTCTCATCCAGCCCTTCGCTCTTATTCACTGCGACGCTGACAGGCTTGCCGGTCTTGCGCAACTGCTGGGCGATGATCTCATCGCCACCGGTACATCCCTCGCGGCCATCCAGCAGAAACAGAATATGGTCCGCCTCACCGATCGCCTGATGCACCTGCTGCTCCATCAGTTGGTCGATACCCAGCTGATCACCGCTGATCCCCCCGGTATCCACCACCACATAAGGGTGCTTGCCCAGCTTCCCGGTGCCGTACTTGCGGTCACGTGTCAATCCTGGCTGGTCGGCCACCAGCGCATCGCGACTGCGGGTCAAACGGTTGAAGAGTGTGGACTTACCCACATTGGGGCGTCCAACCAGAGCGATCACCGGTAACATCAAGGGTTCTCGGCATTCAAGGGGTGGGCCTTCAGAGCGGTCAGGGTTCCCCCCTCATCCAGAACATAGACCAGATCATCGATCACCAGAGGTTGGTAACGAATCTCATCGCTACCCACTTTGATCCGCGCCATCTGATGTCCATCCTCCTGGGAGAGCCAGTGAACATAACCATCCAGATCACCAACCACCAGATGGTCTCCCACCATTGCGGGCGCGGTCAGGCGCCGGGCATGCATCGCTTTTTGCTGCCAGAGGGTAGCCCCATTGGTGGCATCCAGCGACCAGATATGATCCTCATCATCAGTCACGAAGAGTTGTCGCCAGGAAGCATCCAGACCCGCATGGGATGAGATCTCGCGACGCCACAGCACCACACCGCTCGATTCGGAAACAGCGGCGACCTCACCCTGAAAGGCGGCCACATAGGCAGTCCCTTCCACCAGCTTCGGATCGGAATCGATGTCGACTACCCGCTCCAGTTCTGTACGCCCCTTCGGGGTGGATATCGACGCCTCCCAGGCCACCAGCCCCGCATCCAGGGTCAGACCGATCAACTTGCCACCGGCAAATCCGGAGATCACCAGCGAATCACTGATCTTTGGAGAGCTGTCACCACGCAAGGACAATACCGGTACACTGCGATCGTAAAGCCAGCGCTGCTCACCACTGTCGGCGGCAAAAGCGGCGACACCACCATCACCGGTTCTGCAGACCACGGAGCCACCACCGATAGCAGGCACCGACAACACTTCACTACCGACCCGCTTGCGCCAGCGCAACTCGCCCGCTTCGCTATCGAGTACGATCAATTCCGCTTCCATGGTCCCCACCGCCAGCAGGCCCTCTGCCAGTCCGGGACCACCACTCAGCGGACTTTCGGTATCCACCGACCAGAGCTCGTCACCGGTCTTGGCGTCCAGAGCATAGACTTCACCGGAAGGCTCGGCAATATAGATCACCCCATACCGATAGGCTGGTGGCAGCTTGAGCTGCGCCCCATCGCCCCCTTCAAAATCCTCATCCCAAAGGGTTTCGATGCGCAGCTCCGGCTCCAGCTCAACCAGCTCGGAGGGGGGATCCGCATTGTCGGTACCGGTAAACAGGCTGCAACCGGTCAACAGCAGCAAAGAGAGCCAGATCAGAACACGATGCATGGCCATTTCAGGGTTTGGCAACAGCCAGATCGTCAAGCTTCATCTGCAGCAGGGAACGATCACTGACCTCATGGGTCATCGCTTCGGTATAGGCCGCTGCAGCCCCGGCAAGATCCCCTTTCGCATGGGCGATATCGCCGCGTACCACGGCGAACTCTCCAGCGAAACTGCCGCTGGTAATATCAACCTGCTGTTCGGCACCGGCCAAGTCACCCTCATCCAGCAGAATTCTGGCCAGACTGAGCTGCGCCATCTGGGTCAGTGCGGGCACTTTACTCTGCTGAACAATCCCGCTCAGTTTCTGCTTTGCCAGATCGCTCTCACCGGCTTCCATATGCAACCGAGCTTCTGAAAGCGCGGCAAAGGTGGCGTAGCTGCTACCTTCAAAATTCTGTTTCATCAGTTCAGCCTGCTTGCTTGCTGACTGACTGTCGCCGCGCTGTACGGCACCCACCAACTGACTGAACGCCGTAGAGGCCTCGGCACCGACACGATCCTGGTAGTTACCCCAGGCCTGCCAGCCGAACACGCCACCCAGCCCGATCACCAAGCCGGCGATTACCGAGGTACCATTCTCTTTCCACCAGCGTTTTATGGCCTCGACCTGTTCTTCTTCGGTCTGATATGTACTCATAATGCTCTAACCCGTTAAAGTCATTTAATTGTTGATTCTATGTCGCGCTTACTGACTATCCGGCTACGATCTCAGCAAGGGTCGACTCAAGTTCGGATATTCCTATCTGGCGCTGTTCGCCACCGCGTAACGGCTTCAGGATAATCTCCTGTTTCTGCAGCTCATCCTCGCCCAGGATCAGGGCAAATCGGGCCTGGCTTTTATCCGCCTTTTTCAGTTGACTCTTGAAACCACCACCCCCGCAGTGACTGATCAGTCTCAGTGCGGGCAGACGACTGCGCAACTGTTCCGCCAGCTTGACACCCTCCCGCTCAGGAGCCTGCCCAAGGGTCACCAGATAGACGTCGGGAACCGGCAGACGTTCCATCACATCGGTCTCTTCCAGCAGCGCGATCAACCGCTCCAGCCCCATTGCAAATCCCACCGCCGGGGTCTCTCTGCCTCCCAGCTGTGTCACCAGACCGTCGTAGCGACCGCCGGCACATACCGTACCCTGGGCACCCAGGGCGTCGGTGATCCATTCGAACACGGTCCGACTGTAGTAATCCAGGCCACGTACCAGCCGGGGATTCTCCACATACGCCACCCCGGCATCATCCAACCCCTGGCAGATCGCCTGATAGTGGGCAAGCGACTCGTCTCCCAGATGCTGCATCAGGGTTGGCGCCTGGGCGATCAGCTCTGACATGGCGGAGTTTTTACTGTCGAGAATCCGCAACGGATTGGTCTCCAGCCTGCGCTTGCTGTCCTCATCCAGTTGTTCCGGATGCTGCTTGAAGTAGTCGACCAGTTGATCCCGATACTCTGCCCGTTCTGCCGGCGTACCCAGGGTGTTGATCTGCAGCTGTAGATCCTGCAAACCCAGTTCTTGCCAGATCCTGGCGGTGATCAAAATCTGTTCAAGATCGATATCCGGCCCACTCATACCGAAGCTCTCAACCCCGATTTGATGAAACTGACGATAACGCCCCTTCTGCGGGCGTTCATGGCGAAACATCGGGCCCTGATACCAGAGTCTCTGGGTCTGGTTGAAGATCAGGCCGTGTTCCAGTCCGGCCCGCACGCATCCGGCCGTACCCTCCGGACGCAGGGTAAGGCTGTCCCCATTACGGTCCTCGAAGGTATACATCTCCTTCTCCACGATATCGGTCACCTCGCCGATGGAACGCTTGAAAAGGTCAGTCATCTCGACAATCGGCATACGGATTTCCGCATACCCATAGCGGTTCAATACCGAGCGCACCCGGTCTTCGAGAAACTGCCAGACAGGGGTCTGCTGGGGCAGGATGTCCTTCATCCCGCGGATGGCCTGGATCTGCTTTGCCATTTGGACTCTAAATATGGATAAAAGCAGGCAAGATTAACATGTTATCCTGGCCTGGTGTACTGTCTCATGCGAATGCGTGAAATCCGTGGGACAGCAGACTATCGGTCACTCGCAGAGGGTTTCGGGAAAAACGGCTACAGCTGATCGGGATCCAGGGTGAAGCGGGCTACTTTGCCGCGAGTGAAAGGGGCGAGATCGAATGGCTGACCGTCAATCGTCAGGGTCACGACGGCCACATCGCCAAGCACCACACTGAATGGGCCATATTCGCTGCTCAGGCGTCGCTTGGCGCCACTGCGCATCTCACCGATGATCCTGGCTTTCCCATCCAGGCTTCTGACCTCGGTCCAGCATGGCCCCTCAAAGCTGAACAGAAGTGACTTTGAACGGCTCTCCACTGTGGGTGATTCTTCAACGACAGCTACAGGCTCAATCCGAGCAGGCTCCGTCTGCTCTACCTCAGGTTCGGATTGGGGCTCAGCCGCTACTGGTGTCGGACTGCTTGGTTGCGATTGCGGATCGGCAGCTACCGCCTCCTCCAAGGCTTCGTTCTGAGGGGGTGCAGCCATCTCCTCAAGCTCAGGCAGCGGATCATCCAGGAGAACCGGCTCGGTTTGTCGTTCATCCACCGCATCGATCTGCCCAGCGGTATCAGCCGACGGCTCCACCATTGGCAACTCCTGCGGTTGGCTCTCCTCAGTGATTGGAAAAGGTTCAGGCGGCTCCAGTTCGGCCTGGGTCTGCCACCAGAAGAAGAGCAGTGCGGCCAAAGCGATGACAACGCCCCAGGTTACCAGGCGCATCAATCCTTGACCGCTGTGTATGGTTTTGCCCTCACCTTGCTCTGGACTGTTGAGGATCGTCTGTTCCTCGAACTCCGGAAAGAGTCGCTGATAGGCTGCGACAACAGCATCCTCTTGCAGACCGACCAGACGGGCGTAGTTCCTGATATAGCCTTGCACGAAAACCGGCCCAGGAAGATTGTCGTAATCGTCCCGCTCAAGGGCGTCTATGATATTGGATTGAAGGTGGAGTTGAGCCGCTACTGACGCAGCACTCATCTGCTGTCGCTCACGAGCCCTTTTCAGCAGTGAACCAGGTCCCTGCTCGGTGGCAGATTCCCCTCTATCCTGATTGTCATTTTCGGCTTGGTTCATTGCACTTCTTCAGCTTGATAGAGCATCTGTATCTCAGGCGCATCAGGGAATTCGGCGAACAACTTCCCTCTGTATTCGTCCGCCTTGGCCAAATCCTTGAGTCTCTTCTCAATCTTTATACCAAGCAAAAGAGAGGCTGCAGAAGGCCTTGACTCACCGTGGTAGCGCTCCAGATAAGCACGAGCGGAAAGGTCCTTCTCCTGCTCCAGTGAAAGCTCCGCCATCTGATAAAGGGCCGTGGCGTATCTCGGATTGGCCGTCAACGCCCGACGATAGTAGTTTTCCGCTTTCGACTGGTCACCGGCACGCTCGCGACAGAGCCCCGCATTGGTCAGCGCCACCCAGGGTGTGGGATAGAGCGGATTGGCCAGAGCCCGCTGAAAATCGAACTCCGCATCCTCCAGTCTGCCCTGCTTACAGTAGAAACTTCCCCGGGCATTGCGGATATAGGGATCCTGCCCATCCAGCTTGATCGCCTCTTCATAGTGAAATCCGGCCAGCTCCTGGTTGCCCAGTCGTTCATAAAGTATGGCGATTACATTGTGTGCCTGGGGATAATCATCATCGACCTTGATCGCTTTCTTGAGCTTTTTCAAAGCCACTGCGGATTGGCCGTCACGCATATACTCGATGCCCATATCCACATAGATCTTTGCCGGACTGTTACGTTTCTCCCGCCCCAGGCTACCGGTGGTATCGACACTCTTCTGTTGTGTGGCGCAAGCCGACAGCAGCAGCACAAGGAGGGAGGTGAAGATCACCCGGCTCGCAGAGATTGATTTCATGAAACACCCTGTTTGAGACTGTCCAGCCGCTCAAAACGCAGCTGTCGACTGCTGCGATCCTTGACCTTACCGACCAACTGCCCACAGGCCGCATCAATGTCATCACCCCGAGTTTTACGGGTTGTGGCGATGATGCCCGAGCGTTTCAGGCGCATCCGGAAGGCTTCAACCCGATCTGTGGGTGAGACCTTGTATTCGGTACCCGGGAACGGATTGAATGGAATCAGGTTGACTTTGGAGGGGGTTCCTTCCAGCAGCCTGATCAAAGCCTTGGCGTGGGCCAGGGAGTCATTCACCCCATCCAGCATGACATACTCCCAGGTCACCTTGCGCCGCTTGTCCCCACGCACGAATTCACGACAGGCGGGGATCAGTTCCTCCAGGGGATACTTACGGTTGATCGGCACCAGTTGATCGCGCAACTCGTTGTCCGGTGCGTGCAGGGAGACCGCCAGACTGATGTCACAGACCTCCCTGAGACGTTGCAGACCGGGCACGATACCGGAGGTGCTGACGGTCACCCGGTATTTGGAGACCATATAGGCCAGATCATCCTGCATGATGTTCATGGCGGTGATCACCGCTTCCAGGTTGGCCAGCGGCTCGCCCATGCCCATCATCACGATATTACTCGGCGGCTCACCCAGCTCACGGGCCGCCACCCAGACCTGGCCGATGATTTCAGCAACCGTAAGGTTGCGATTGAAACCCTGCCTGGCGGTGGAGCAGAAGGAGCAATCCAGGGCACATCCGACCTGGGAGGAGACGCAGATGGTGCTACGCCCATTATCAGGTATATAGACGGTTTCGATGCGTTGACCGTCCGCCAGTTCGAGCAGCCATTTACGGGTGCCATCCTGTGCCGGTTGTTCCAGCGCCAACCGTGGGATATTGATCTCAGCCACCTGCTGCAACTGCTCCCGCAAGCGTTTCGAGATATCGGTCATGGCATTGAAATCCACAACCCCATGCTTGTGGATCCATTTGAATACATTGCGACCATGGAATGCCTTCGAGCCGAGCGCCACAAAAAAGCGCTCCATCTCATGCAGATCGAGATTCAGAAGGTTGGTTTTTGTCACTTCGTTAGCCAATTCTGGTGGTTCGCAATCGAGTATGGTGATACCGGTTTCGAGGAAAACATATAAAATTACAGGGCGTTAGTTTAGACCTGCTGGAGCGGACTGGCAATTGTGCATGGTCAGTATGAGACACCAGACCAGATTTGCAGGTCACAGCTCACAGCAGTCGTTTCACCAGATTGATATCTGGCAACTGCTCGATCTTGGACAATACCCGGCTCAACTGATTCATATCCTTGACCTCGATGGTAAAGCGCATGGTTGCGGTATCGGTCTTTCGGTCACTGTTGGTGTTGACGCCAATCACATCGATATTCTCATTGGTGAGGACCGCTGAGATATCCCTGAGCAAACCCTTTCTGTCACTCGCAGTGACCATGAAGTCCACCGCATACTGGGTCTCCTGCTGCTCATCGCTCCAGTGCACCGCCACCAGCCGGTCCTGTTCATCCTCAGGCATCGCCCGCACATTGGGACAGTCGCGCCGGTGAACCGTAACCCCGCGTCCACGGGTAACATAGCCGATGATGGCGTCGTAGGGGACGGGTTTGCAGCAGCGCGCGATCGTGGTCATCAGGTCATCAACCCCGGCAACCACCACTTCCCCCTTGGCCACCCCGGACGACTTGCTCGCATCGGGAATCGCTCTGGAACGGGGCGCCGGCTTCTCCCGACCACCGAAACCGGCAACCTGGATTGGCGACAGATCGCCGCGACCGATGGCGGCATAGACATCCTCCCCATGCTGCAGGTTATGTTTTGCCGCAACCTTTTCCAGATCCGGTTTTTCACTGATTGAGAGCCGGGTCATCTCCCGCTCCAGGGCGGAGCGCCCCAGCTCCACATGGTGTTCGTAATCGAGCTGCTTGAACCACTGCTTGACCCGGTTTCTCGCCTTCGAGCTGTGCAGATAACCCAGATGCGGATTGATCCAGTCGCGGCTTGGCGTGCCGTTTTTGGCTGTCAGAATTTCAATCGTCTCACCACTGCGCAGTGCGCGGTTCAGCTGCACGATATGGCCGTCCACCCTTGCGCCACGACAGGTATGGCCGATGTCGGTGTGGATCGCATAGGCAAAATCGAGCGGTGTCGAGTTTTTCGGCAGCTCAACCACCTTGCCCATCGGTGTCAATACATAGATGCGGGTCGCCTCCATCTCCTGATCGAAGGCGTCCTGCAATCCGTCGGTCTGCTCGCCAAAATCCTTCTTCTCCAGCCACTGCCGCATCCAGACGATGCGCCGCTCAAAGTCCTTATCCTGTTTGGCATCCTCCTTGTAACGCCAGTGGGCCGCGACCCCCAGCTCAGCATGGTGGTGCATGTCCCTGGTTCTGATCTGAACTTCCAGGGTCTTCTGTTCCGGACCGATCACTGCGGTGTGAATCGAACGGTATAGGTTCGCCTTCGGTGTGGCGATGTAGTCATCGAACTCACCGGGGATATATTTCCACAGTCCATGCACCACACCCAGCGCCGCATAGCATTCGGCGATGTCATCCACCAGTACCCGCACCGCCCGCAGATCGAAAATCTGTTCGATATCGACCGCCTTACGCTGCATCTTTTTCCAGATACTGAAGATATGCTTCGGGCGACCGCTGATTTCCGCATGCACACCGGCGGCAAGAAACTTCTCCTTGAGCAGCTCCATGACCTCTTTGATGAACTGTTCACGGTCGCTGCGGCGCCCGTCCAGCTGGCTGGCGATACGCTTGTAATCGTCGGGGTGGAGAAAGCGCAGTGCCAGATCCTCCAGCTCCCATTTGACCTGCCAGATACCCAGCCGGTTGGCCAGCGGAGCGTAGATATCCTGGGTCTCTTTGGCCACTCGCCGGCGCTGTTCAGGGGCGAGACTCCGGGCGGTGCGCATCAGTTGCAGCTGCTCTGCAACCACCACCAGAATGACCCGTACATCCTCAGCGATACCCAGCAGCAGACGACGCAGATTTTCCGCATGCTGCTGCTCCTCTTCCTCGGTGATCTCGCGGGAGCTATCGGTCAGAGCGTCGATTCGCCCCAGATCGTCAACCATCTTCGCTGTACTGCTGCCGACTTTTCTTTCCAGCTTCTCAAGACTGAGCTGGGGATCACTCAACACCCCCAGCAGCATAGCTGCGGCAACCGTCTGCCGGTCCATATGCAGATGAGCGAGAATCTCCGCCACGCTCAGGGCATGACGCAGTTGGCGCTCAGCTTCGACCGCCTGGCGATTCGATTGAGCCAGCAGAGCAATCTCGGCAGCTCCTCGGAAGTAGTCCCGGTCATCTGCGTCGAACTCATCCGGCAGCATCTCCAGCCAGCGATCGATCGCCGGATGATCGATTGACTCCCCTTCAGGCAGACTGCTATTGGTGGTGACCATCTTTGTCGTTAGCGCCTATCTACTCAGCACGATTTCAGTCAAGCACGTGACTGAC
>JAHRHW010000329.1 GCA_019100305.1 Candidatus Thiodiazotropha taylori
TGAAATTTGGTTAAAAACACGCCTCAGACTAAACGGCCAAACCGATTCCAACTCCCTGATTACACACTTATTCCTGCATTCTAGTAGTGTTGCTACCGCAACCGATGAAACTCGCCCCATAAAATATGAGTCTATACTTTAACTAATACATACTATTTTACTAGGTTTTAGTATGCGCAGAATCGGGCAGAAGATCATGCAATGGATCGCTGAGTGGCTGACCAAAGAGAGTCCGCCCTCCTCTTCCCCTTTGTGCGATTTCAACCGGCTCACATATGAACTTCGGCCTGGTGATGTATTGCTGGTCGAAGGGCGCAGCCGTGTCAGCAATGTCATCAAGACCATTACCCAAAGTACCTGGACCCACTCCGCCCTCTATATCGGCAGAATCTACGACATCCGGGATCCCGATCTGCAACAGCGGGTAAGGATGGCCTACAAAGGTGATCTGAGTGAGCAACTGATGGTCGAAGCCCTGCTCGGTGAGGGCACCATCATTGCACCTGTCTCAAAATATCGTCGCGACCACCTGCGGATCTGTCGCCCAACCGGGCTTGAGCCGGAAGATGCCCACAAGGTGGTGGCCCATTCAATTAAGCACATCGGAACGGATTATGATGTCCGCCACCTGCTGGATCTGGCTCGGTTTTTCTTTCCCTGGG
Organism: Candidatus Thiodiazotropha taylori; assembly: GCA_019100305.1. Classification (GTDB taxonomy): domain Bacteria; phylum Pseudomonadota; class Gammaproteobacteria; order Chromatiales; family Chromatiaceae; genus Thiodiazotropha. The sequence continues at coordinate 663 of JAHRHW010000329.1, forward strand.
GGTTCTTACCGAGACGTTGGCGATCCAGTCTGTTCGAACACAATGCCGGTATGCCGACCCGAACTGTCTGCTCCTCCATGCTCGCATCGGCCTTCAATCGGGTCAATTTTCCGATCCTGCCATTCATTGATCGTGACGATGATGGCAGTCTGCGCTTCTTCAAGCGTAATCCCAGACTCTTCACACCAAAGGATTTCGACTACTCCCCCTATTTCGACATCATCAAATATCCGTTTCTGGGGTTGGATGATCTGGGTGTCTATCGCCGGCTTCCCTGGTGTGACGATGACATTCTCTACAATGACGACGAACGGGCCTTTGTGGCCGCAACCCGAGGTGAAACAGTGAGCCGTGTGGATGAGCGCACTGTTTTCTCGTTCACCAGAAAGAACAAAGAAAAAGCAGATCCGATTGACGACAACACGCCCTCCGTTCCCAACACCACTGTTAAGGGAGGCTGACCGATGACGCTTCTAGGACTCATACTCTTATTGATGACTTTCTGGGGACTGGCCTATGGCTCGGCGCGAGCCATCGTCTGGATCATCACCCCACCGGTGCTTCTGGTTGCCCTGAATTTGGCCGGACTGGTGACGCCGCTCGGATCCCTGCTGGTCATCCTGCCTTATGCGGCTGCGCTGTTTTTCTATCTGATGCCTGAACAACGCAAACAGTGGATCAGCAAACCACTGCTCGCCGCCTTCCGTAGTGTCATGCCCGCCATGTCACAAACAGAAAAGGAGGCCCTGAATGCGGGTAATGTCTGGTGGGACGGTGCGCTCTTTTCCGGTCAACCCAACTGGCAGGATCTGCTGCATCAACCTGCCTGCCGACTGGATGAACGGGAACAGGCATTTCTCGATGGTCCGGTTGAACAGCTCTGCAAGATGCTCGATGACTGGCAGATCACACATGAAGACAAGGATCTGTCACCACGCATCTGGGAGTTCATCAAATCCTCTGGGATGTTCGGCATGATCATTCCTGAGAGTTATGGAGGATTGGGTTTTTCCGCCTATGCCCATTCACAGGTCGTGATGAAGGTTGCCAGTCGCAGTATCACTGCAGCTGTCACCATCATGGTGCCCAACTCCCTCGGACCTGCCAAACTGCTGTTGCAATATGGAACCCAGGAGCAGAAGGGCCGCTATCTGCATAAACTCGCCACTGGGGAAGAGATACCCTGCTTCGCACTCACCAGCCCCAAAGCAGGCAGCGATGCGGGAGCAATTCCTGATAACGGCGTCGTCAGCTATGGAAACTTTCAGGGCAAAGAGGTACTGGGAGTTCGCCTGAACTTTGAAAAGCGCTACATCACGCTGGCGCCGATTGCGACCCTGATCGGGCTGGCTTTCAAACTGGAAGATCCTGAACGCCTGCTGAGTGACAACCCACTACCGGGTATTACCGTTGCTCTGGTACCGAGAGAGACAGCCGGGATCAAGATCGGTAAACGGCATATGCCTTTGGATATCCCTTTCCAGAACGGTCCGATCTATGGTCGTGATGTCTTCATACCCATCGATTGGGTGATGGGCGGTGCTGAAGGCGCTGGTCAGGGCTGGCGGATGTTGATGGATTCACTCTCTGAAGGCCGGGGAATCTCTTTACCCGCGCTCTCTACCGGTGCGGGAAAAACAGCCAGCCGTTATACCGGAGCCTATGCGGCAGTTCGCAGCCAGTTCAACCAGCCCATCGGTCATTTCGAAGGCGTCGAAGAGGCTCTGGCCAGAGTCGGCGGACTCACCTACCAGATGGATGCCGCGCGCAAACTGACACTGAGTGCTCTGGATAGTGGAGAGACCCCATCCGTGATCTCAGCGATCGTAAAATATCATCTGACCGAGCGCTATCGTCAGGTGATTAATGACGCCATGGATATCCAGGGTGGCAGTGGCATCTGTCTTGGTCCCGATAATCTGCTTGGCCGTGCCTATCAGGCGATTCCTATCGGCATCACCGTGGAAGGCGCTAATATCCTCACCCGCAGTATGATCATCTTTGGGCAGGGTGCGATTCGCGCCCATCCATTTGTACTCAAAGAGTTTGAGGCGGCTGAGAATCCGGATCCGCAGGCGGCACTGACACAGTTCGACAGTGCACTGTTTGGTCACATCGGATTTGTTGTCACCAATTTTGCCAGAACCCTATGGCTCGGCCTGACCCACGGACGTCTGTCTGAAAGTCCAAAGCGTGGGCCCATGCGCCGATATTTCCAACGACTCAACTGGATGTCAGCCTCCTTTGCACTGACCACCGATCTCGCTCTGATGACCCTGGGTGGTTCTTTGAAGCGAAAAGAAAGATTGTCTGCACGGCTGGGCGATATCCTGAGTAACCTCTACATTGCCAGCGCCTGCCTGAAGCGTTTTGTTGAAGAGGGCGAGAAACCAGAGGATGTCCCGCTGATGCAGTGGGCACTGGATGATTCACTCTATCGTATACAGCATGCCTTACGAGGACTGTTGCGTAACATGCCTGTGAGACCTTTGGCCTGGGTAATGCGGGTCTTGATATTCCCAACCGGTCTACCTTTCCATAAACCCACCGACCGTTTGGACCACCAGGTAGCCCGCGCCCTGCTCTCCCCAGGTGAAGCGCGTGACCGTTTGACCCATGGCGTTTTCATCGATGACGATCCACAGCAACGTATCGGTCAGCTTGAGCAGGCGATGCATGCCGTTGCAAAGGTAATCCCCCTGGAAAAGACCCTGAAACGGGCCAAACGTGCGGGACAGCTGCAAGCGCGTGAGTTGCCGGAATTGATCAAGGAAGCGATCAAGCTTGGAATCCTGAGTGAGTCCGACAAGAGTCTGCTGGCAGAAGCGGAACGCTTGCGTAGCCAGGTCATTGAAGTGAATGCCTTTGATAAATTGATGCCAACTGGCTCAGGCTCTGTGAAACAGCAGTCAAAGGTATCAACAATCAATAAATTGGGGGCAGCCTGAACCGTCATTCGGCGGCGGCATGCACCCGGATAACAGCTGGAGTGAGGAACCACCATGGTTAAGGACCGTTATGTACCAAGAAACGTCTTCGTGGTAGATGGTAGTCGAACGCCGTTTATTAAGGCTCGAGGCAAACCGGGTCCCTTTCGTGCCTCGGATTTGGCCGTTTCAGCAGCCCGTCCCCTGCTGACCAGACAAACCTTTGCAGCCACCGAGCTGGATGAAGTGATTGTGGGGTGTATTGCACCGGGTCCTGATGAGGCCAACATTGCCCGAATCATTGCACTGCGACTCGGGTGTGGGGACAAGGTGCCCGCCTGGACCGTTCAACGCAACTGCGCATCCGGGCTGCAGGCAATCGACAGCGCCGCACTGGATATCGCCTCGGGGCGAGCCGACCTGGTACTCGCCGGTGGTACCGAATCCATGAGCCATCATCCGATCCTGCTCAATCAGACCATGGTCGCCTGGTTGGCAGACTGGAACAGAGCAAAGAGTATTGCTGCCAAAAGCCGACAGCTTGCCGCTTTGCGACCTCAACATCTGCAACTGGTGATTGCCCTGCTGCGCGGCCTGACCGACCCACTGGCAGGACTCACCATGGGTCAGACCGCAGAGAAACTGGCCTGGCGATTTCAAATCGATCGTTCGGCCATGGATCACTTTGCCGTGCGCAGCCATCAAAGAGCGGCAGAGGCGATCGATGCGGGGCGTCTTGAGGAGATTGAACCCATCTACAGTAACAACGGTGACCTTTTTGAAACGGATGATGGTCTGCGGCGCGACAGCAGCGTTGATAAACTGGCTAGCCTCAAGCCGGCCTTTGATCGGCCGGTGGGCAAAGTGACCGCCGGCAACAGTGCCCAGATCACCGATGGAGCAGCCATGTTACTACTGGCATCGGAACAGGCTGTGGAAAAACACAGTCTCCCGGTCCTTGGGCAGGTGATCGACTCCCAATGGTCTGCTCTCGATCCGACTCAGATGGGTTTGGGGCCGGTACATGCCATGGGCAGTCTGCTGCAACGACAGCAGATGGATGGGCAGGCCGTTGATTACTGGGAGATCAATGAAGCCTTCGCCGCCCAGGTATTGGCCTGTCAGGCAGCCTGGCAGGATCAGGACTACTTGCAACAGGAAGTGGGATTGGAGCAGCCCCTGTCAGCGATTCCAGAGGAGCGGTTGAATGTGGATGGTGGCGCAATCAGCATCGGACATCCAGTCGGCGCAAGCGGCGCCCGACTGGTGCTGCATCTGCTCAAGACCCTACAACAGAGAGGCGCAACGCGGGGTATGGCAAGTCTATGCATCGGTGGTGGCCAGGGTGGCGCCATGTTGCTGGAGGTGGCGAAATGAGTAAGCACTGGCATCTGGAAACCGATCAACATGGCATCAGCTGGTTACACTTTGATCATGCCGACAGCCCGGTCAACATTCTTTCTCAGGAGGCCTTCGCCGAGTTGGCGGAACATTTGGACGAACTGGAAGCATTGCAACCCAAAGGTCTGATCTTCATCTCTGACAAATCATCCGGCTTCATTGCCGGTGCTGACGTCAACAGTTTCCGCAGTGGTATGCGTCA
>JAHRHW010000330.1 GCA_019100305.1 Candidatus Thiodiazotropha taylori
GGAGAGGGGGATCAGCAGCCGTACCTGGATCAAGCGGGTCAACAAACAGATTAAGCAGGCGCGACTGCCCGGGGTGCGTGTCTATCTTCGGGTACAGGGGATTCGTGGTATCAGACTCAACCGGGGGGATGATGATCTGAGTATTCGGGTAAAAGGACCAGACCTGAAGGTGCTCAATGAAATTGCTCAACAGGTTAAGCAGCGGTTGGGCGAGGTCTCCGGATTGAGCAACATCGAATACACCGGTGAGGAGCTGACCCAGGAGATTTCGCTGCAGGTTGACCGGCAGCGGGCATCGAGTTTCGGCCTCAGCGTGGAGGATGTGGGACAGATGCTGAAGCTAGCCCTGGGTGGTGAGGTGGTGACGGACTACCTTGAGGGTGATCGAAGCATCGATGTGCGGCTGCGCTTGCAACGACAGGATCTGGCCACACCTGCGGATGTCGAGTCGATCATTATATTCAGTCGTACCGAGCCGCCGGTACCTTTACGTCTCGGTGAGGTGGCGGATGTGGAACTGGCTGCTACGCCGGTCACCATTCAGCGGGACCAGCAGCAGCGCATGATTGAAATCAGCGCCTCTCTGGGCGGTGAATTGAGCCTTGGGCTCGCCATCCAGCAGGTTAACCGGGTAATTGATCAGGTATCGCTCCCGGCAGGTTATACCCTCTATGAAGCCGGTGGCTTTCAGGCTTTGCAGAAGGGCCGGGAGATGGGTTTGATTTTACTGGCGTTGGCGCTGTTTCTGGTACTGGTTGTGATGGCGGTGCAATACGAGTCGATACGAAACCCGCTGGTGATCATGCTGAGTGTGCCATTCGCTTTGATTGGTGTGGCGTTCGGTTTAAATCTGGTCGATCTGCCACTCTCCATGCCGGTCTGGCTTGGGCTGATCATGCTCTCCGGCATAGTGGTCAACAATGCGATCGTACTGGTGGAGTATATCGGTCTGAGGCGGGATGCGGGACTGGCCAAGAATGAGGCCATCATCGAGGCCTCCAGGTTGAGGTTGCGTCCTATCCTGATGACTACGTTAACCACGGTTGCTGGTATGATGCCACTGGCACTGGCGTTGGGTGAAGGCTCAGAGATGTTACAGCCGCTTGCCGTGACCCTGGTTTCCGGGTTGATCTTCTCAACCCTGGTCACCCTGTTGCTGATTCCAATGGTCTACCGGCTGATCGGCCGTTAGGCGTGTTTCGCCGGCAATGGCAGGCTTTGGATTTCAATCAGCGGTATTGCCGCAGGTACCACCACTCAAAAAGTCTTTTCATCCAATGGAACAGACGCATGTTCGGCATCACAATATTTCTTTTCATGGTTCGAGCGACCAGCATGCCGCTGTTCTGGCTGTCGACGATGCAGACCAGTTCCACTTTAAAGGTCTCTTCTGCGGGCATACCCTGCCAGTCGGCATAGAGGTTTTTGGCTGCAGCCTCGGCTTGCAGATCAGCCATATGAGCCTGTTTCGGCATCCAGTCCGGGCCGGGGAAACTGCCCGAATCGCCCGCCACATAGACTCTCTCCATGCCCTCAACCCGGCATTGAGCATCCGCTTTGACCAGGCCGCCGGGTGAACGGGGAAGGCTGGTGTTGTCGAACCACTGGTTGCCGGTCATACCCGGCATGAAGAGAATCAGATCGGCATCGAACTGCCCCCCTTCAGTCTCTACTCCGGTGGAGGTGAACTTGACCATCTTGTTTCCCAGGTGGGTCTTGATGTCGCGTTTCTTCATCTCGCTGACCAGTCCGGTGACTGCTTTCGGACCGAGTCTCTGACCGGGATTCTCCGCTGGGGTGAAAAACACCAGTTTGAATCGGTCGCGACGTTTTTCCTGGCGCAGCTGCCGGTCAATGCCAAACAGGAATTCGAACATCGGTCCACCCCGCATCGCACTCGGCTCTTTGGGGTTGCCGGCGAAGCCAAAGGCAATGGTGCCGCCATTCATCTCGCTCAGTCGTTGCCTGATCTTTAATGTCTCATCGATACCCTCGCATGGGGTGATGGCATTTTCGATGCCGGGGAGTTTTTTGATAAACCGGCCGCCCGACGCGATGATCAAGCCGTCATTTTCAATCGGACCCGCCGTGGTCTCCAGTTGGCGGCCATCTTCACTCAGGCCGGTGGCTGTAGCGGCAACGTGATTGACCCCCATGCGCTTGAAAAAGGGTTGCAGTGGGATGATCAGATCCCTGGGTTCACGGATTTTGGAGGGAATCCATATCGAACCGGGCAGATAGTGAAATTCCGCTTTGGGACTGACAACGGTTATTTCTGCAGAGCTGCTCTTTGCGCGTAAGGTTTTGACCGCAGTCAGGGCAGCGAAGCCACTCCCCACAATCGTCACTTTCTGCATCTCGATACTCCCCGTCAATGATCGTTATTCGGTGTTGTGCGCACCTGGGTGCCAAATTACTCCCAAACAGAGTGTGATCAGTGCACCGCAGCCGTCCCTTGAATAGAGAAAATCCGCATGGAACTGTGTTCTCTACCAGTATCTGAGGATACCGGTGTGGATCTTGTTTTTAGAGAAAGTACACTAGAGGGTCATACCTGCCACGTCAATAGATGGTGGTTTTGCAGTTAGCAGTTCCAAAGGCAGGATCATCGGTTGCAGTCGGGATTTGCGGTTCACCCCGGACGTTGAGAATGTACGGGGTGGATAGTGGCTGTTTGGCGGTGGTTTAAAGACCGATCAGCTCAGCATGCAGTCCTTGATACTGAGTGATGGAAAGCAGGTCCTTGCTGTGGACCATCTCCGGGTTGTATTCGAGGACGAACAGATGGGGACGTTTCTTATCGACATGTACAGAGACCACGCCTTCCCGATTGCGAAAGGCGTTTTCCAGATCCGCCAGTCCATCGGAGTCCAGTGTCTCATCCACGTGCAGTGTCACGTCTGCAAGATCGATATTCATGGTTTCTCTCCTTGATACGACAGATTTAACTCTGGTGATTATTGTAAGTTGAGGGTTGTTCCGGCCTGCCTGACCATCAGCCGGGCTAGTGGCCCACTCGTGTCAATTGGATTGGCGTTAACAGGCCCTAGATTGCTTTTTAGCTTTCCTCACTATGAGGATAGTCTGAATGGGGGAAAAATCAGTAGCAATCTCTTTCTGGCTGGACGTTGTGGGGATTGGCTCAATGGTTGACAGGATCGACTTCGATGCCAGCTTTGAGGCCTAAAAAACCTCGTGTGACGATCTGTTCACCTGGCTCCAGGCCGCTGAGAATTTCCAGCCGGTCAGCAATTCTCAAGCCGGTGGTCACTGCTCTGCGACTGGTGGTTTGATCCTGTTCCAGCAGATAGACGTACTCACCTTTGGTGTCTCTCTGTAGGGCGTTGAACGGTATGGTCAGCCTTGGCTGATTGGCGCTGTTGATGGTGATTCGGCAGAACATACCAGGGCGGGCGCCTGGAGGAACCGGCTCCAGCGCCACTTCGACTATACCCATGCGGGTATTCTCGTCCAGTTCCGGGTGGATACGTACAATCTTGCCGGGATAGGCGTCGCTACCCAGTCCATCGATGCGTACCGAAACCTGATCGTTGAGCTGCAACTGAGGCAGCAGCAGATCAGAGACCAGAATCCGGGTTACCAGTGACGCCGGGTCGATCAGGGTCATCAGATGGGTATGGCGGGGTACCACATCCCCGGGTTCCGCCAGGCGCTGGCTGACCACACCGCTGAAGGGGGCTGTGATGCGGGTGTAACCCAGGCGGGTCTGCAGCAGTCTCTGTTCCGCATCAGCCACATTCAGGTCGGTGCGCGCGCGGGCCAGTTCGTCATCTGAAACTGCATTGCGCTTGGCCAGTTTCTCCAGTCGCTGCAGATTGGTCTGCATCTGCCGGCTGGTGGCGACGGCCTTTGCCAGTTCCGCCTTCAGCAGATCGTCCTCCAGCCTGACCAGGCTCTCACCCTGTTCAACCCGGTCCCCTTCATAGTGAGGCAACCCGGTGATACGTCCCTCCTCCTGATTGAAGATGCGCACAGACTGACGTGCCTTCAAGGTTCCATTGCGCTGATGGCTGAGCCCCAGGGATTGCAGTGATATCTGCTCTATGGCGACCAGGTGGGATCGATTTTTTTCTGTTTTGTCGGAGGCCGGTTTGGCTGCTGGTTTCTGTTGACTGCAGGCAGTCAGGAGTAACCCCAGGAAGAGTACCGATATGAACCGGATGGAGGGCAGACGCATCAGATCAGTTGACGGGGATGGTTTTCGGCGGCTTGCCACCCGGCACATACGGGTGGTAGTGCTTGATGTCCCGACCGATATTTCTTTGCACCACGACCCCAACGATCTTGTATTCACCCTCATTCAGCTGAATCTCAGGATAGTCGCTGTTGAGTGCTACCAGTCGCTTGGTTGCGCCGCCGTCGGCGATATATTGTCTGAACCAGCGATCCCCCTGGGTTTCCGCAACCACATAGGCTCCTGTGGCACAGACCTCGGAGGGCTCGACGACGATGATGCACTTTTGCGGGAATTCCGGCTCCATGCTGTCGTCCAGAACCTGGAGTGGGTAGAGTTCGTTATAGCTGCAATCTTTACTCATCTGTGTTCATACTTTATTGCTAATTCCAACTGGGCGGTCTTTCCGCTGAGCCGCAGAATATATCGTGTTCAGCCGATCAGTGCATTTTTTTAACCTGCCTCAATCCCTATCACAGACCACGGTTAGCGGTGAATTATCCCCGGAAGTATGCAATCGGCATGTAAAGAGTATGGTTTTAAATCATGTGGGTGATACGTCGCGCACGATCCGGGAAATTCCGATAATATGCCGTTTTTATCTAACCACTGTTGCTGGCATGGTCCACCATATTTCATCCCAGAGTCGGGTCCACACCGATCGGCGGGATCTGCACAATCTGAAAAGCATGCTGCCTTTCCTCTGGGAGTATCGTGGCCGCGCGCTGTTTGCCCTGAGTTGTCTGGTGTTTGCCAAAGTCGCCAATGTGGGCATTCCCCTGGTGCTCAAAGAGATTGTCGACAGTCTCGAAAAGGCGCCCCATACGGTGCTGGTGCTGCCCCTGTTTCTGCTGATCGGTTATGGGGTTTTGAGACTTGCAAGCTCTCTGTTCAATGAGTTGCGTGACGCCATCTTTGCCCGGGTACGCTACCGGGCGATGCGCAATCTCTCCAACAAGGTACTGACCCATCTGCACGATCTGTCGTTGCGTT
>JAHRHW010000331.1 GCA_019100305.1 Candidatus Thiodiazotropha taylori
CTGGCACGCTGTCGCTCAATCTGAGCATGCGACAACTCCAAAGAAAAGATCTGGTGGAGTTTCTCCTGGCGAGTTTAGAGGGAGCCGATTGTCGTCCCGAATGGTTGGAAATGGAAATCACCGAAGGTCATGTAATGGAAAATCCGGAAGAGGCCATAAAAGTTCTAAGTAAAATCGATAACATCGGCATCAAGTTGGCACTGGACGACTTCGGTACAGGCTACTCGTCCCTCTCATATCTAAAGAGACTTCCAATCACCAAACTCAAAATCGACCGCTCATTTATCAAAGACTTGCCTAATGACACGGAGGATAAAGCGATTTCTAAAGCAGTGATTGCCTTAGCTAAAAGTCTTGACCTGGAAATACTTGCCGAGGGTGTCGAGACCGTAGACCAGATAGAGTTCTTGGTAGAAAACGGTTGTGTGGTTTTCCAGGGATTCTTCTATTCCAAGCCCATCCCGGTCGGTGAGATGGAGGCTTATTTAGAAAAAAAAACCTGGATAGATGCAGAACCTTCGTTTGTTTGATCTCATTCAAACTGCAGAAGTTTGCCAGCCCCAACAGACTGATGGAATAGTGATCAGAACGCTTCTTCCATTTAACAGCTAATTTCTCCTTCATTTGCAGAGTTAGCAGTCTTATCCCGTAGTGACGATTTCATGCTGATTAGCAACCACTCAAAACTCATACCAAATTGAGAATAACCCCCGGTCCCTGAGAATATAAGCACACTATCAGGCAGCAGTATCATTTCGGTTCGCAATCTCCAGAAGATTGCCATCAGGATCACGCAGGTAGATTGAAAGAATTGGCCAATCAGCGCCGGTTCGTTCCACCGGCCCTTCGATGATCTCAACCTGATTCTGCTTCAGATGAGCAGCCACTTCATTCAACGGCACATCGGTCAGAAAACAGAGATCGGCTGAGCCCGGTGTTGGCAGTGCAGCCTTGGGTTCGAACTCCTTATGCTGTTCGTGCAGATTGATTTTCTGTGATCCAAACCTGAGGGCTTTTCTGCCACCGGCAAACTCCACCAGCTGCATACCCAATATGCGCGTGTAGAAGTCGCAACTCATTTGGATATCCCTGACGGTCAGTACCAGATGGTCGAGTTGGATGATTTTCATGACCGACAGGCAAGGCTAGTTAAATTGAATCGGGATAGAATCCTTTGGCGCTCAATCCTGCTCGGGGTCGAGTTGTCCCCTTGGGCCGAACTCCATATCAAGGCGCTGGTCGATGCGGTAGCGGATCTTCTGCTCCAGTGTCGTATCCAGTTCATCGTGCAGGGTTCGTGTAATCTGCTCCCCGGCTTCCTCGATGGCATGTTCGAGTACCTCTGACAGCATCTTGCTCAGATCATCCTGCAGCTGCTTTGCAATCTCGTCACGCATCGCCAGCAGAACTTCATCGTACTCGGGAATCCCACTATCCTCCGAGGCTTCGGGCAGTTTGGTAAAGGTGTGAAATTCTGAAGCCAGGTCATCAGGTTCGATGACATCCTCCAGTAGCGGTATCTCATCATCAACTTCCGGCTTTTTCTCTTCGTCGCTCATCTATCTGATATCGTGTTTGTTCAACGGATAGCCCCGGTCGCGGTAGAATTTGAATCTCTCACGACCTGCGCTCACAACCGGAGGCTCCTGGTCGATGATTTCAGCAACCCGCTGGAAGCGGCTAAAAAAGTTTGGTACCTCTCGACCTAAATTTATCAGCACATCCCGCTCTTCTCCAGCTTCCTGCTGATGACTGATAATCACCGGAGTGACACTGTGATCACAACGTTCAGCAATCCCATGAGGTACAAAACTGCCCTGGCGAAAGGTCCAGAGCAGACGTTCCATGTGTCTTGTCTCATCTTCACTTTCAGTATGGATGAGGATACGCCGTCCCTGGTGATAGATCTTTTCACACAACCGGCAGGTCAAGGTGAAACGATTCCCTCTGGAGCCCTCCTCAAGTACATAAAAGTCAATCTGTGTCATGCATGCTATCCACTCAAGCGCAATCCCTTACTCATGAAAAGACTCATAATCCACATCGCCCCATCAGAAAGCGGGTCAGCAGAGGTACCGGGCGACCCGTTGCTCCCTTTGCTGCACCTGAACGCCAGGCGGTACCGGCGATATCAAGATGTGCCCATTTGAACTTCTTCGTATAGCGGGAGAGAAAACAGGCTGCGGTGATGGTACCGGCACCTTTTCCACCGATATTGGCCATGTCGGCAAAATTGCTGTCGAGCTGCTCCTGGTACTCATCCCAGAGAGGCAGTTGCCAGGCCCGGTCACCACAGGACGAGCCGGCATCCAGCAGTTCCTCCGCCAGTGCTTCGTTATTTGCCATCAGACCTGAGGCCTGATTGCCCAGAGCAACAATACAGGCACCTGTCAGGGTGGCGATATCGATAACCGTGGCCGGATTGAAACGCTCACTGTAGGTCAGGGCATCGCACAGGATCAGTCGTCCTTCCGCGTCAGTGTTAAGCACTTCGATGGTCTGTCCAGACATACTGGTAACCACATCCCCTGGTTTGTTGGCATCCCCATCCGGCAGGTTCTCGGAACTGGGAACCACACCGATGACGTTGATCGGCAGATCCATCTCAAGGCAGGCCATCATGGTGCCGAAAACGGATGCGCCACCACACATGTCATACTTCATCTCATCCATCGCCGCCGCCGGCTTGAGAGAGATGCCACCGGCATCGAAGGTAAGTCCCTTGCCAACCAGTACTACCGGTTTAGCGTCCGCTTTGCCCCCCTGGTAGTTCATGATAATCAGTTTCGCGGGCTGTCGGCTGCCCCGGGAGACGGAAAGCAGGGCTCCCATGCCCAGTTTCTCCATCTGCTTCTCTTCCAGCACCTGCACCTTCAGCTTGTCATGGGAGCGGCCCAGCTTTCTCGCCTGGTCCGCCAGGTATGTGGGGGTGCAGTAGTTGCCGGGCAGATTGCCCAGATCCTTGGTCAATGTGATGCCTTTGGCAATGGCTTTACCCTGCTGCAGGCCCTTCTGTGCCGTTTTAAGCTGACGTCTGTCAGCGAGCCAGACAGCCAGCCGCTTGAGTGGACGTTGGCGTTTTTTGACCGTGCTTTTGGTCTCTGAGAACTGATACAGACTCTCTTCACACTGGACAATGGTTTCGCGCACGATCCCAGCCTCGGGGATATTACTCACCGCAACCTCGCACAAACCCCAGACAGCCTCGATGGCATGCCCATCATTCAGACTTTTTATGCTGGCTGTGAGGGCCTTCATATAGCGCTTGCGATTTAACTCGGATGCTTTACCCAGTCCGAGCAGCAGTACCCGTTCCGCTTGAATTCCGGGCACATCATAAAGCATCAACTGCTGACCGCTCTCACCATTCATGTCTCCCCGCTTCAGGATCTCTTTGAGATGGCCTTTGCTGGCTTTATCCACGAGCAGTGCTGACGGCGAGAGTTGCCGTTTTGCAAACACCCCCAGAATCAAACAGGCAGTACGTTGTCTGGTCAGGTCACCGGATTTGATGCTGTATTCCATGAAGTCAAAGGCCTCTTCTAGTCGTTCTCACTCATTGTGGCACATATTATGGGAGGCAAGAGATGCCGACAACCTGAAAATCGAAGGGATAGAAATGTGTCGGAAGTGTTCTATCCATAGGAGGGCGTATTTCAGACAAGATCCTGGAGAATCCGAACCAGTTGGCCGATTCCAACCGGCAACAATCGGCCAAGCAGACATCCTGCACTCTCTACTGCCAGTTAAATTCTGTTTCCATTTGCGGACTTAAGCCTGATTTGCGAGGATTTGCGGCGGAACAGCCTGAATTGAATGAATGATTTCTGAATTAGACACCACCGTTGGGAAGTTACGTTGATCACACTGATCGATCGCTATCTGCTGCGAGAGGTATTGAAGGCGATGTCGGCGATCCTGCTGGTGTTGACCCTGATCCTATCCAGTAACAGCTTCATCAAGCTGCTCAAGGAGGTTGCCACCGGCGAGCTGCATGCGGAGCTGTTGGCCCAGGCCCTGGCACTGCAGATGGTGGTCTACTTCTCCCGCCTGATTCCGCCTGCGTTCTTTTTTGCCGTGCTCTATGTGGTGGGCAGAATGTATCGGGACAGCGAGATGGTGGCCTTGGAGTCCTGTGGTATCGGCGGTATGCGGATCTACCGCTCTATGGTTCTGGTAGTCATTCCGGTGGCCCTGATCACCGGTTGGCTCTCCCTCTATGTCACCCCCTGGGCCGGTCGTCTGAGTGCTGAACTGCTCAGCAGTCAGCAAGGGCAGGCGATGGAGCTGGCCGGGATCAGTGCCGGCCGCTTCAATGAATACAGCCAGGGAGACCTGGTGCTCTATGTGGAATCCCTGGACAGTGATGAGCGCCGAATGCAGAAGGTCTTCGTACAACAGCGCCGAGAGGGTGCATTGACCCTGGTGAGCGCGAAACGGGGCTATCAGCGGATCGACAATAGTAGTGGCGACCGTTATCTGGTGCTGGAGGATGGATTGCGGTATGCCGGTATACCCGGACAGGCCGACTATCAGGTGAGTGAGTTTGATGAGTATGCACTGCTGATCAAGGCCTCATCCGGTGGGGAGGCGAAATTGACCCGACGATCCCTCTCCAGTTACGATCTGCTCCACTCGGATTCGATCAAGGACCGGGCTGAATTCCAGGTCCGCCTCTCTCAGGTGCTGGGTTTGCTGGTGTTTGCCCTGCTGAGCCTTCCTCTGAGTCGGACTCTGCCGAGACAGGGCCCCTTTGGCCGGCTGGTCTTCGCCTTCGTACTCTACACTGTCTACCTGAGCCTGCAGGGTGCTGCGGAAAACTGGATGATCCACGCCCGCACACCGGAGTGGTTGGGTATCTGGTGGGTTCATCTTAGCCTGGCGATCGTCGGCTTGCTGATGCTGTTGCCCGACACGCCGCCGCTTCGCCGATTGCGACGCCGACTGAGGAGTCAGCCGGCATGATCCCAGATTCCGCAGTTGACCACTCCATTCTGTTGCTAAGTCGTTAAATGAGATGAAAAAAGTTTCGACAGAGGGTATCCCTCGCTGGGTAAGTCACGCTACAGGGCGAATTGCACGCTTGTGGGGGCGCATGGCGGCGTTGCAACTCCTTGCAATAGCGGGCTATTGCGCGTCGTTGCGTCT
>JAHRHW010000332.1 GCA_019100305.1 Candidatus Thiodiazotropha taylori
CTGAAACGGCCGAAGCGGCACCGAAAGAGAAGCCAAAAGCCAAACCTCAACCTGAGCAGCAAGCCAAATCTGCCCAGTCTGAGCCTGCAGCAGCCAAACCGGTAGATTCTCAGGCGAGCTCAGACAGCAAGCCGACGGCTGAGCGCAAGCCGGCGAAAAAGCGTGAAACAACCAGCGCTGAATCAAAGCCTGCTGAGCCAAAAACCAAGCCGGCCAAACCAGCTGGACAGGTTGAGACAACCAAGCCTAAAACCGAGCTTAAGGAGAAGCCTGCGGAAGCCAAGGCAACTCAGGCCCCTGCGCCGAAAAAGCCGGTTGAGAACGCTGTGAAACCAAAGCCGAAACCCAAAGCGGTAAAGCTTCAACAGGTTGAGACCAAACCGATGGCTCAAGAGAGCAAGAAGCAAAGCGCCAAGGCTGAAAGCCCGAAAGCGAAAGCAACCGCCGAATCACAAGTGGCGAAAGCGAAAGCAACTACAGAATCACAAATAGCGAAAACGGAAGCCAAGACTCCGCCTAAACCACAAGCGGCGAAGCCGGAAGCCAAAGCCACTATTGAAAAGGCACAGGAGAGTCGTGTTCAGCCTGCAGCCAAATCCGTTCAGGTTGAGACCAAGAAGCCTGCAACCAATACGGACGTCAAGGTTGTTGACGCGAGCAGGGATTGATTCTTTAAGTTGTGACGGTCAGGAGGGACTGAGCCCCTCCTGACCGACTGAGCCAAGCTCGCTCAATGCAAATCCCATTTAGAGCTTTTGCAGACAATGTCTGAAAAAATTGGATCGAGGATCAATCCAATCTGAGATCTTTTCAGGCTTAGCGTATGAGACGCTGCTGGCGTATATGTTCAAGCAGTCCGCGGGAGGCATCTTCGACCATATCGAAAACATTTTCAAAACCGGCGGCCCCCCCATAATAGGGGTCAGGCACCTCCTGCTCTTCTCGACCGGGGGCAAAATCCATGAACAGATGCAACCGATGCTCCTCGCCAGACGGACAGAGAGCCCTCAAGTCCTCATAATTTGAGAGATCCATAGCCAATACATAGTCAAATTGATCGAAGTCGCTCACCCTCACCTGGCGGGCACGCAGATCGCTCAGGTCGATCCCCCGCTTGTTGGCGGTTTCCCGAGCCCGGCGATCCGGTTTGCCACCCGCATGGTAGTCGATAGTACCGGCAGAGTCGGTAATGATTCTGTCACTCAAACCTGCTTTTTCCACAATATCCCGAAATACACCTTGAGCCGTTGGTGATCGACAAATATTGCCCATGCAGACGAACAGAACCTCTATTTTTTCACTACCTGTCATATAGCTATTCTCATACCTTGAATCGGTTGACGACGCCTATCGCCAGCCACCATCTAAAAAAAGGGCCATTCTACCCTATTCTGCTAACTATGCTCTGGATAACAAGAGAAGATATTATTAATTGAATACGATTGAGAAATAGATTCGAATTTTACCAATCCTCAATCCACACATGGCGGCTATTTATTGGAAGGCCTGAAGGGCAGCCCCTTCTTGGGCATTTTACCTTTTTTGTCCTTCTCAATGTTTAACTCAAGATTGTGTTTTTTGCCACGGCGTACAACTGTTGCGGTGTTATCATCCACAGATTCCAGCTTCCAGTCATTCTGACTCATTCCCTGGGCAACCCGCAGTAAACGATTGGTATTGAGATCCCGGATCACGGCTACCCGATTCTTCGGTGTTATCACAACCCCTTCCAGCCTGAGCTTCAAAGGTGTCTGTCGAACGACGGGTTTGCCGACCTCCTTCTCTGGCTCCGCGGGAGGTACCCGGCCCTCTCTGAACAGAGGTCGATCCATGATCTCCTGATAGACTGTCATTGATGGAGGATTGAATCGGGTAAGTGAGGCCTTTTTTGCTGCCTGCTTCGAAGCGGGGTTGGCTTGATGATTCTCCAAGGCATCCACCTCCAGCGGATTTTGCCATTGGTAGATAAGCAGCGCGGATGCCAAACCGATGACAACCAGCAGCAACAGGGTTAGCAGGTTAAAAAAGGTTTTCCAGGGACTCATGAATCCTGCCCCTTCATATAACCCACCAGTTTAAAGTCGATATCCAACAGCTCAAGCCTTTGCTGGATCTTTTTGTTGGCGGGCAAGCGACGTCTGGCAATCGGTCGACTTCGAATCACGATCTCATCGACAAACAGGAAGGGTTTTTCGCTCTCCAGTTTTTGGAATATCGAGACACTGTTTTCCAGTGTGCTCTTCATGCGTACGCGAATCGCCACCCGACTGAATCCATCCTCCTGATCATTACTGATGATCTGGGTACTGAGAATTTCACCCTTGTTGGATGAGACAACGCCTTTAACCCGGCGCTGCAGTTCAGCCTTCGCCAGTGAATCGGTTTTGCTCTGCAGATAGCGGCGATCCGACTGACGGAGACGTTTCAGACGGGCCTCTTCAGACTGATAGTGGTCCGCTTGTGAATAGATCCGTTGATAGAGTTGAATCTGATGTTGATGATTGCTGATCGTCTCATCATAGTGACTGTTCAGTGTCCACACCGGATAGATCACCGCAAACAGGCTCACACCAACCAGAAACAGCAGCAAGCCCAATGCCAGCAGACGACTCTGTGTGGGAGTCAGGGAATCAATCATTCACCCCTCCCCCAATCGCTGTTGCAGGTTGTATTGGTCATGTCTCATCCCCCGCCTGGCTGGAGATCAACTCTGCTGAGATATGAAAGCGCTCTGTTTTGTTCTTTTTGTTCTGTGTCACAGGTGAGCGGAAAGAGACATTTTGAAACAGTTTGGATGATTCGATCAGCGGTATCAGTACTGCGGATGCGACGGATTGCCCATGTATGTGTACCTTCTCATCACGGATCTCGAAATGGTTCACCCAGGTATCATCCGGCAACAGCAGGGTCAGCTCATTGAGGACCTCAAGTATCTGCATCGAGGATCTCTTCTTATCCTCAAGAAACCGGTTCTCCAACTCTGCATTGGCAACCGAATCCCTCAGTTTGGAGACCTCATTGGCCTGCTGTTGACTCTGTTTCAGCTGATCCTCCAGCTGAGCCGCCAGCTTGGATTTCTGCCATACCGGCAAGACCAGATTGCCGATCAGCACAACCAGGAGTATGAAAAACAGCAACAGATTGATTAAGCGGTATCGCTTGCGGGGTTTTTCCCGCTTTTCCGGTGGCAGTAAATTGACTGCATTGAGTTTAGGATCGGTCTCTTCACAGGGTGAGATTGCGTTGATCCGTACATTGTTCTCGTCCAACTGCTCCAGGGCATGAGAGATTTTGTCCACTGGGGCCAGTATCAGGGTGATATCGAGCGTCCGATTCTGTTTGTCACGCCCATTGATCACATGGTCATAGTAGACCTGACTGGCATTGAAGGGGGTCTGGCGATCCATCTCAAATGCCAGCACCTCACGCAGATTCTCTTCTGCCTCGATCGGCAGTGTGACCTTTTTGAACAGATATTTCTTTCTTTCCAGACAGAGGCGTATCTCACTCGCGGAGGCCAGTAAGCGTTTCTGATCGGGATCATCGAAATCGAGGACCTTCAGATAGTTCTGCTCGACCTCTTCACCACTGAGACCGTGGTTGACGATCCGAAGCGCTTCATCTTCATACAGCAACCGAGCAGGTCTGCCGCCACTGAATAACGCGCGCAGGCCCTCCGGCATGAGCGAACTGATTTCGCCACTCCACCAACTCCAGAAACCCAGCCATTGATATTGTAGTGTTTTTACGGCCATTTAGAGATTCTATCCGGTTTTTCCCCTTATAACGACTCATACCAGGAATGAATCGAATAAGGTTTTCTGCCCCGGTTTTTCAAACCAACATCTGCCACTATTCTGGCATGCCCACCCTGTTTTGTCCTGGCACTGACTTCGATTCGAAACACCTTACTTTGTGAGGTTCCTCCGCCCTGGGAGAGGTCAAGGTCCGCCAATTCGCTATCCAGCTGGTCCAGGGCCTCGGTCAGCTCTAAGCCGGAGTGACCGGTCGAGGTCAGCAGGGCTGTCAGTTGCTCGGAGGCAAAGCGGAAATCTACAGTAGCGGTGTCAGAATTGAGCGTTACATAGGGGCGTAAACGATTCACCCGGGCGGCATCAAAGCCCATCACATAGGCCAGCTCTTCAAGGCTGGTCAGATCTTTGCCAGCGGTGGCGTAATTATAACCTGCGGCACGGTAATCCTTGTCTTCTGCACCATTCAGCCTTCTGAGATCATCCGCGTCCCGCCAGTCATTGAGTCGGTCAACCAAGGCATTGCGCTCTTCGGGATCATCTGAAATCAGGACAAACAATCTGTTCAACTGGTCGCTGGAAGCCTTGTTCAGATCCAACAGCCCGGAAGCATTCCGAATCGAGACCTCCAGCTCCCCCTGTGCCGTCTGCAGCGGATAGAGCTGACCATTGAAATTCCATCGTTGCTGAGGACTGATGACCATCAGCTCCATCACCGCACGACTGAAACCGCTCTCGGCTAACAGTTTTGCCTGCAAAGCATCCTTTGAGTTACCCGCCAGTCGGCTTTCGACTTTCGATTGGGTGGAAAAACTCGCCGCAATAATGGTCAACAAGGCAACCAGCCAAAGCACCAGGATCAGCGCAACACCGCGATTGCGCCCGCAAGCAGCGAAATCTCCTCTGTCTCTTCCGCTGGTCTGAGTGGTTTGCGGAGTCATCAGTCGTTGCGCCTTATTCTCACAATCTTTTCATGGGGAGTGGCCATGCCTATCTCTGTAAAGCTGATTTTCACCAGCTCGGGGTAGTTGTTATTGAGTGATTCCCAACGGTCGCTCCATTCCGGCTCAGTGCGATTCAGCAGCAGTCCGAAAAAACTGAATTCGACATGCTCCAGACCGGACAGGAGTATGCGTTTGCGCCCCTCTTGAGGCAGTACGAATTGACTGTTCTTCGGATTGTGTGGGGTATAGTGGAGCAGCAGTATCCTGCCTTGTTCGAAATCGTCCTGCAGAGAGAGGCGGTATTCAAACAACCCGCCTGGCTGATACTGTTGCGGTGCCGGCGCAATAAATTGAATATGCTGGGCATCACCGGCAAAGGCCAACTCGCGGATACGGTTCTGTTTTTGCCAGGTCAGAGGAATGATATTGCGGATGATCTGCTCCACCCTGGC
>JAHRHW010000333.1 GCA_019100305.1 Candidatus Thiodiazotropha taylori
CTGCCATGTTCCCCGGCGCGGGCGGCTTCGATGGAAGCGTTGAGTGCCAGCAGATTGGTCTTGTCTGCGATCTCGCTGATCATCCCCAGGATGCCGGTGATCTCATCGCTCATGGTGTTGAGCTGCCGCATCGTCTGGTGACTCTGTTCGATCATCCCCAGGGTGCGGTTTTGCGCTTCTACCACTTGTGATACGGATACCTGACTGCTCTTGGCCTTCTCCATATTGTCGGTGGCGATATTGGAGACCTTCTGCATTTCGTCGGTTATGCGGGTCAGGTCGTGCTGGCTGAGCAGCAGGTTGCTCATGGTCTGGCTGGTATTCAATGCCTGCAGCTCAGCCGCCTTTTCGTTGCGCATGATATAGGCGGCGTTGTCCGCCATCGCGTCCAGGGATTTATTGATCCGCTGCAGGGTTTTCGCCAGTTCACCATGCAGCCCGGCGGGCAAGGTGCGACGATAGTAACGGCCTTGCGACACCAGTTCGAAGCTGGTTTTAACCTCGCGAAAGAAAGTCTCCAGCTGGTCAAGCGATTCATTCAGATTCCAGGCGATGTGGCCGGCTTCACCCATCCAGGGGACTTCGGTGATGCGTGAGGAGAACTGACCATCGAGCATCTCGTCGAGTACCTGTTCGGTCTGTTTCATCACCCGGAATGGCATCTTCATACGATGAGAGATTATGCCTGCAACGATCAGCGTACCCAAGGGAAACAGCCACTGCCAGTGGTGGTAGCCCTCGCCCAGCCATGTGGAGAAGACAGATGCGATGCTCAACAGAACAAATATCAGGACATAGATCTTAAGTCTGGTGGCCAAATACAAACGTTTCATAATTCTCGAACCTTTGGTCGTTTATTGCTTGGTTCAAAAGCTCAGTTGAGGCAGCGATCGCGTTTTTCGGTCCGGCACTGGTCTCTTTGCTCAGCATCTGCTGATAGAGCCCACTGAAGTAATCCACCGCCTCTCTGCTCGGTTTACGTCTCACCGAAAAATAACCGATGATCTGATCCATCGGATCGTAGTCCGGTGTGACATTGGCCAGTACCCAGTAGTGATCGCCGTTCTTGCAGAGATTCTTAATATAGGCAAAACACTCTTCGCCCTGCATGATTTTGCTCCACAACAGATGGAACACACCACGGGGCATATCCGGGTGACGCAACAGATTATGTTGCTTGCCAAGCAACTCTGTTTCCCGATAGCCACTGATCTTCATGAACAGCCTGTTCGCGTAGACGATTCTCCCCTTGGTATCGGTTTTTGAGACGATAAAATCCCGTTCGCTGACCAATACCTCCCTGTTCGTCGGTTGTATCCCGTTTTTCATAACCACTCTGCCTCCGTCAGATTCCCTGGTTGTCTCTACTGTTGATCGACAGAGGGGGTTATTTCTTTACAGCTGATTGTACAGCCTGAAATCAAATAGTGAGTATTACTTTCTGCTCCATATGTCTATTCGATATGGCCGGTATACTTTAATTGTGTCAATTTTCTGTCTACGGTTTATCCTGATTCAGGAATTACGAATTCAGTCGATGTAGTGAACTTGAAAGCGTCTTTTGTGCAGTGAAAATTCCGTCCCAATAACATAACTTTACAAAGATTTTGAAGGCCTCAACGTAATGAAGATCAATCAACCTGTGACCAACCGGGAAAAAGAAGTTCAGCAACATCAAAACATTCTCTCGACCACTAACCTGAAAGGCGCCATCACCTATGTAAATCAGGATTTTATCGAGATCAGTGGCTTCGATAATGGTGAGCTGTGTGGTCACAATCATAATATAGTGCGTCACCCCGATATGCCGCCGGCGGCCTTTGAAAGCCTGTGGGATACAGTTAAAAAGGGTAATCCCTGGATGGGGATCGTTAAAAACCGCTGTAAGAATGGTGACCACTACTGGGTGGATGCCTTTGTGATGCCGATTCTGAAAGGTGGCGAGACCTTCGAGTATCAATCGGTCAGATATCAGCCGAAGCGTGACTGGATCGAACGGGCAGAACGGATCTATCAGCGACTGCAGCAGGGAAAGGGATTCCAGACCGGTCTGCTGGCACGTATTGGAGTGCGTCAAAAATTGATATTGGGCAATCTCCTGGCGTTGCTGCCTGCCCTGGGGCTTGGCCTGTCAGCGGAGTCGGAAGCGCTCGGTTTGATTGGATTTGCCATCACCGGGTTTTTGATGATCGGGGTGAACTCACTGCTCTTGAGTCCCCTGCAAAAACTGGCAAGCCAGGCAGCCGAGGTCTACGACCAGCCGGCCATGCGTCAGGTCTATACCGGCCGGGATGATGAGTTCGGTCAGATTCAGCTGGCGCTGAAAATGCAATCGTCACAGATCAATGCGATTGTCGGCCGCCTCTCGGATACTACATCCAAGCTGTCGAACCTGGCCCAGGTGAACTACGGTACCTCGGTGCAGGCCAACCAGGGAGTCGAGCAGCAACAGCAGGAGCTCTCCATGGTGGCCACCGCCATGACCCAGATGGTTGCAACCGTTCAGGAGATTGCGCGCAACACGGTGCTTGCCTCTGAAGCCACCCGCTCAGGCCAGAAGGAATCCGAATCAGGTCAGAATGTGGTCCAGCAGACAGTCGATTCGATCAATGCGCTCTCCGGCGATGTGCAGCAGGCGGCGGGTGTGATCGATCGGCTCTCCAAACAGAGCTCGGACATTGGGCGTGTGCTTGAAGTGATCAAAGAGATCGCGGAGCAGACCAATCTGCTGGCGCTGAATGCCGCGATCGAGGCCGCCCGGGCAGGAGAGAATGGGCGCGGTTTTGCGGTGGTCGCCGATGAGGTGCGTAATCTGGCCAGCAGAACCACCCAGTCGGCCAAGGAGATCGAGGAGATGATCGAGCATCTGCAGTCCGGCAGCAGTCAGGCCGTCGGAGTGATGGAGCAGAGTCGCTCACAGGCAGAAACCTGTGTGGGTCTGGCCGCCAAGGCTGGGGATGCGTTGCAGAGCATCTCAGGCGTGATCGATAGCATTACCGATATGAACCAGCATATCGCCACAGCTTCAGAGCAGCAGAGTTCGGTGGCTGAAGAGATCAATCAGAATATCGTCAATATCAACCAGGTGGCTGACAGCACTTCCGAGGGAGCACATAGGAGTGTGCAGGCCACTGAAGAGATGGCGGAAGCAATTGAGCGTCTCGATAATCTGGTGGTGCAGTTCAAACGTTGAGCCGATGTGCGGCTGCTGATCGTCTGGCGCGGGAGATTGCTTGTGTGTCAGGCTCTGGCCTTGTCCGGGATTTCCGGCTTTGTCTGGATTTCGTGTTCCGGAACCAGCTGACCCAGTAATAACCGCAACTGCTGACTGTCGAGCGCCTCTGTGGCGCTGCTCATCTGTTGCATGATGCCGTTCAGCCACTGCCAATCGACTTGGCGGTGGTGGGCCAGCAGAACCTTTTCGTGGCTGGTCTTTGCCAGCTCTTCCTTCTCGTGAAACAGCTCCTCGTAGAGCTTTTCACCAGGTCGCAGGCCGATGTATTCAATTTGAATATCCTGCCCCAGGGTGCGCCCCGAGAGGTGGATCATCTGCTCGGCCAGGTAGCTGATCTTGATCGGTTCTCCCATGTCGAGAACAAAGATCTCACCACCTTCTCCCATCACTACCGTCTGCATGATCAGCTGGCAGGCCTCCGGGATGGTCATGAAATAGCGCTCCATTCTGGGATCGGTGACGGTCACCGGCCCGCCCTCTTCGATCTGCTTGCGGAACAGTGGAATCACGCTGCCGGCGGAGCCCAGCACATTGCCGAAGCGGACCGTAATGAAATGGGTATCGGAGTGGGCATTGAGGTTCTGACACAAGATCTCCGCAGCACGTTTACTGGCTCCCATGACATTGGCCGGATTGACCGCCTTGTCGGTGGAGACCAGGACGAACACGCCAGTGGAATACCTATTTGCCATTTCCGCTACCACCCGGGTGCCGAGCACATTGTTGCGCACCGCCTGACGGATTCGGTTCTCCAGCATCGGCACATGTTTGTAAGCCGCTGCGTGAAACACCACTTCAGGCCGGAACTCATCGAACAGACTCTCCATGTAGGGCTGATCGGTCACGTCACCGAGATGGCACTCCAGGTTCAGCTCCGGATAGCTGTTCAACAGCTCCATCTCGATGGAGTAGAGGTTGAATTCACTGTTTTCCAACAGCACCAGTTTGGCGGGATTGAGCTTGGCAAGCTGTCTGCAGAGCTCAGAACCGATCGAGCCACCGGCGCCGGTGACCAGGATCACCTTGCCGGCCAGTGTGGCATCGATTGCCTGCCAGTCGAGTGAGACCGGGTTGCGCCCCAGCAGGTCTTCGATCGAGACCTGTCTCAGGTGGTTGATCTGGACATTTCCCGACATCAGGTCGTTCAGCTGGGGTACAGAGCGGAAAGGTACGCCGGCGGATTCACAAAACTCGACCACCCGTCGCATCTGCGAGGATGAGGCGGAAGGGATCGCCAGCATGATGATATCGATACTCAACTCATCACAGAGTGCCGGAATATCCTCACTGGTGCCGGCCACCGGCAGGCCATGAATCTCCCGTCCCTGGCGACGCTGCTTGTCATCCACGAAGGCCACCGGCCTGAAGTCGCCGCGCCGGTTGCGCAGAATGTCTCTGGCCAGCATCTCGCCGGCTTTGCCTGAGCCGACGATCAGTACCCGTTTGCCCGGCGCCAGGTCCAGATGCCGATCCTTCAACAGGCGATAGATCAGGCGTGGGCCGCTCAACAACATCACCAGCAGGATGGCATGGATCACCGGGACTGAACGGGGTACCCCACCGGCACGGGTAAAGACGAACAGCAAAGCCACCCCGACCACGGTACCGACCAGTACCGCCTTGAGGATCCGCATGATGTCGGGTAGGGAGGCAAAGCGCCAGATGCCCCGGTAGAGGCCGAACAGCAGAAACGCTGCCAGCTGAACTGGAAGTATGTAGAGCAGGGCCTGTAGCGCGTCCTGATAGAAAGAGACAGGCACAACCTCCAGGTTGTAGCGGAACCAGAAGGCCAGAAACCAGGCGATCGGCACCATCAGCACGTCATGAGCCAGGGCAACCCCCTGGGATCGTAAATGACGCGGTAAGATCTGTCGGCTCATGCAACCACTCCTGGGGC
>JAHRHW010000334.1 GCA_019100305.1 Candidatus Thiodiazotropha taylori
TGAAGCTCTCCCCCACCTCTCCCATCAGGGTACCCACATTGGCGGTACGACCGGCACCGCTGACACCGGATTTGGCATCTGCGATCAGATGATCGATATCCACCAGGCCATTTTCAATCAGCGGCATAAAACCGAGCAGCACAGCGGTCGGATAGCAACCGGGATTGGCTACCAGTGAGGCGGATCTGATCGCCTCCCGATGCAACTCAGGCAGCCCATATACGGCTGTTTCCAACTGCTCCGGACAAGCATGGGACATGCCGTACCAGTACTCCCATGTCTGCTGATTCCTGATTCGAAAGTCAGCAGCCAGATCGATAATCCGGATACCCCGCTGTAACAGCTCAGGCACCTGTTTCATGGCCACCCCGTTAGGGGTCGCGAAAAACACCAGATCACACTCGTCGAAATAGGCCGGATCCGGCTCCACATAGGCCAGTTCGGTATGACCGCGAAGATTGGGAAACAGATCGGCAACCGCACGGCCCGCTTCCGAACGGGAGGTTATGACTTTCAGTTGCGCCTCAGGATGGGCACTCAGCAGCCTGAGAAGCTCCACGCCGGTATAGCCTGTTCCGCCAATTATTCCTACTTTAATCATACCTTTACCTAAAAACCGGAACGGTCCGGTTACCAATAGACTCAGTTGAATGCCTCTATCCTGACTCAACAGGATACAGATTACCCAGAAGCGCAATCATAAGCTCTGAGTAATCAAAGAAAAAGCAAAGCAGAGCAAAATCCTAAACATTTGTGAACTTGAGGTGAAATCGATGTACAAAACACCCCCAAGTGTAGAAAATCACACCATTAGGTATCACATTATAAACAGGGCCAATTGGATTGATGTTATCAGGCCCTGATAGACAACGACCGAGATAACCGAGCTATGGAAACCATCGACACCCTGGCACTCGTGCTTGGCGCAAGCTGGGCAGCCGGCATCAACCTCTACGCCGCCATCCTTGTTCTGGGCTACCTCAGCCTGACAGGACATGTTGTACTGCCTCCCGGACTGGATGCTCTGAGTGACCCTCTGGTTCTGGGTGTGGCAGGAATGATGTATTTCATCGAATTTTTTGCCGACAAGACACCTGGCGTGGACAGTGGCTGGGATGCCATCCATACCTTCATCCGCATCCCTGCCGGTGCTCTGCTGGCAGCCGGTGCAGCCAGTGGCATCGATGTCAGCCAGAGCGCGGAACTGGCTGCAGCGCTGGTGGGTGGTACCGTTGCAGCAGGCAGCCACTTCACCAAATCAGGTTCGAGACTGCTGATCAATACCTCACCTGAACCGGTCACCAACTGGAGCGCTTCGATTGCAGAGGATCTGGCAGTGATCGGTGCACTCTGGGCAGCCCTCAACTATCCACTGGCATTCCTGGCGATGTTCATTGTTTTCGTTGCCCTGTTCATCTGGCTGATGCCAAAGTTGTGGCGAGCCTTGAAGGGCCTATACCAACGAATCAGCGCTTTCTTCAATGGCACAGAGAAAAGCACTCGGACAGATATGACCGAAGGCCGCTCAGAGACCCTGAAATCCCTGTTCCATGCGGCCAGCAGCGCTGAAAACGGCAGCCATAAGTAGGCTCAGGCTGGTTAGTTTTTGCAGAGTCTCTGACACTCGTCATTGGAGCGGATCAGGGTGTCTTCAATAGACACACCACTGAACCAGTTGCCGGTCAACGCGAGGGTATGCCCTTTCAGCTGTTGATCGATCAAACCGATGCGCTCGTAGTGACCCAAGCGAAGCGCCGGCAGGCGATTACGATAGCTTGCGCTGTGCAGGATATCAGCCGGCTCAATCCCAAGCACCCGGGCAATACACCCATGGCGTCCCGCTTGATCCAGGACATCCGGTTTGAAATGAAATGTAAAGGCTCGATAGTTGGCATCCGGGACCGGATCCCTGGAAACCGCCGAGTAGAAATCATCCTGCTGGGCAATGATACCGGCCAGCGGTTGCAGCTTGAGCTTGTCGGACTTGATCAGCACCGCCTGACTGTCGATCTCCGCCATCTCGATCTCAGCCAGAAGACAGGCCAACTCAGGCATCAGCGTGGTTAACAGACCAGCAGCGATGTCAGGTGCTATGGCCAGCACCAGACGATCCGCCTGCACCGGCTCACCACCCTCCACTTCAACCAGATAGCGATCGCTCATTCTTACAATGCGGGTCACCGGGGAGTGGGTACGAATCTCGAGACCCGATGCGATGGCATCGATAAAAGAGTGTAAGCCATTGGTTCCTGTATAGCTGCGGATGACCTCTTTACGCCTGGGCTTTTTGCGGAACAGTGATTCTGCCGGAAAGTCACTTGATGGCTGGCAGACGACCGCATCCAGCGCCGGACCGAGTACCTGACGATAGTTGCGGCTTCCGATGATACCCCCGAAATAGTCTCTTACGGAACTGCCTGCCTTGTGACTCACCCAGAGACGGGGCAGCACTCCGAGCAGCTCGAAGAGATTGAGTTGGGACGGGATCGAGTGGAGATTGTCTCCCACCAGCAACCGATAGGGCAGTTTGAGCTTGGCTACCAGAGCATCCAGCTGACCAGCCTCTTCCAGTAACTGAAGCAGATTACCGTAACTGTTGTAGCAGGTATGTCCACCCAGTTCAGCCCAATAGTCACCCTCCTCGGTTTTGAACCGGTGTGAGTTTATCGCCCCGCCAATATGGCTGCCGGCTTCCAGAACCAGGGATTTGAGTCCATAGCGTCTGGCCATTTGCGCCAGACCCAGTCCACCAATACCAGCACCAATAACCAACAAATCAACTGCTCCAGGCTTCATCACTCCTCACCTACGCTTCTTTTATGCCACCCGGCCTCTTATCGTTTTAATTCAACAACATACAATTATGTATGGTTTCAATTGTACTTGATTACACCACAAAAAACCGAGACAAAAAAATACCGCGTCCGGACAGCTCTCCGGGCGCGGTATTTCATCAGTTCTCAGTGCGGATTAGCCGCAGCCACCACCGCTTGAAGAGCCGCAGGTGCCACATCCACCACCGACTGGTTGCAGATTGTTGAAGACGAAGCTGGCATTGCCATCGCCCTGGTCGACAAAATCGATTTCGACACCTTTCAGATATTGCATGGTGCCGTCATCGACGATGACTTTGAAACCGTCGCAATCCAATACACCGTCATTGTCATTGATCTCATCACTGAAAGTCATGCCGAAGCTGATTCCGCTGCAGCCACCCGGGGTCGCAAACACGCGCACTCCCTGAATATTGTCGTCAACCTGCTGAAACAGCTCACCCATCTTGCTCTGAGCTGTACCGGTCAGGGTCAAATCACTCTCGGTCAGGGCATTTGAATTCATGCCATATCTCCTGGAAATTCGGTCTAGATAGGGGACATATTACCAAGAAAATCGGCTGCATTGCCAATTAACTTAGAATATAAGTTGGTTTTTACCGACCTGACTCAGATCTACATCGCGAGCTGGTTTCTTGCATTCAGCTCGAACAGATGACGCTCTGCGTCCAACAGGTGTTGCCCCCAATGCAGGTGAAAACCCTTATGCCAACCCTCAACCGCCTGTTCCGGCTCGCCATCGAGCAGATTCAGTCCACTCTTGAGTTCACAGTAGATATCGGTCAAATCATCGGCCAGACTGCCACTCATGCTCTGCCCATCACCGGCCACATCAAACTCCATCCAATAGCCGTCTCTCTCTCCCAACAAGGTCCTCAGGAATGTGTAGAGTTCAAACCGGGCATCCAGATCAGCCGCCGTATAGTGGGTATTTCGGGGTGTGGGCAGATTCAATGCGTTCACCGCCTCATGCAGGCGGGGTAACAGACCGGCAACCTCCTGTAACCATTCAGTATTGCCGTCATTCAACGATTCGACCAACTCACAATATCGCCTAGCCAACGTTTCGAGTTTTTGTACATTTGGACTCATAGTCTCTTCCTCACAGCTATTCTTGCTACTTCTTCCTTGTTCGTACCAGGAGATCTTTTCCTGATCTCTTAGAGACAGCTGCATGGTACTTTGGTATGTCGCACATACCAGATTCTAGCAGTGATCACGATCAATCCTAGGAAAAACCCTTAATCTCCCCGGGCAGTTCGATAAATAAAATATATGTGCTGCCTTACAGCAAAACTGCCAAACCTGACTCAGAATTGCTGGATTCACGGAAAACGGAGCGCAATCTACCTAGCTCAAAGAGAAATGGCAAACCTCGGTGACAACTGCCTGTTTGCAAGAAAAAAGGGATACAATGGGCGGATGCATAGCGAGACCGAACATCGTCCGGTGGTACTGGCCATCGGTGGACACGACCCAGGCGGAGGTGCCGGCATTCAGGCGGACATTGAAGCGATTGGTGCCAATGGCTGCCATCCGGCAACGGCCTTGACCTGCCTGACCGTACAGGACAGCTGCAATGTCAGCCAACTGATTCCATTAGACGCAGAACACCTTACAGCTCAGTGCGATGCCGTACTGGAGGATTGCACGGTCTCTGCCATCAAGATCGGCCTGCTCGGCAGTTCCCAGGCCGCCGATGGGGTAATCAGGCTGCTCAAGGCCTCCCCTCGGATACCGGTTATTCTCGATCCAGTGCTGGCCGCAGGTGGAGGCGGTGCGCTCTCCAGTGAAAAGCTGTTGGAGAAAATCCGTGATGAGCTGTTGCCTCTCTGTAGGCTGGTGACTCCCAATACGCTGGAAGCCGTCCGCCTCTCTGCCGGCGGCAGTTCGATCAGCCTGGATCGGCATGCGCAGATACTGCTGCAACTGGGCTGTGGGTCGGTGCTGATTACCGGAACCCATGACGAGAGTGACCAGAACCGGGTCATCAATCGCCTTTATCAAGCTGACAAGCAGACCCTGATCAAGCAATATCCCCGCCTGCCCGGTGAGTATCATGGATCGGGTTGTACCCTGGCGGCCGCTCTGGCGGCACGCATCGGCCGAGGCGAGTCCCTCGAAAATGCCACCCAGACCGCTCTCGACTACAGCTGGAGCTGCCTGCAGCAGGGGTATCGCACCGGCCGCTGTCAATCCATACCAAACCGCTGGTTTGAAAGCCATTCAAACAACAATCGATGACCGATACAGATAGATTTCAAGGACTCTACGCCATC
>JAHRHW010000335.1 GCA_019100305.1 Candidatus Thiodiazotropha taylori
TATCCGAGCAGCGTATTATCGTACTAACCTCATCCAACGAACCCAAGGACAGAGAGGCAGCCTTTGAATATGATGTCGATGATTATATCGTGAAACCCCACTCTTTCAGTGAATTTACACGAGCGATCGCGACCATTCTTGAGTTGTGGGAATAGCAACCAGATAAGTAAATAGTTTTTACAGCTTAGAACTCTAAACTTCATCCATTTTTTCAGCTGTGATGTTTTTTAATCAACAGTCGTTTGTTATAAATCACAAATATTATTTCTATATACTTCTGTTTTTCTACTTTCAATCGTCGTAAATAACCAGTTTAATTTCAGGTGGTAATTTTATTTTATGCATTTAATTCCTATACCCTTAAGGTTAGATTAAGGGCGTATTTGTTCTTTTATCCATCGGACTGTTGATTCTCACCCATTTTAACTGTATCCGCTTGTTTTTATGTTATAATTAGCTATATTTTTTATAGTGCTCCAAGTCACTAAATAATCGTCGTTGTTATCAACATTATTCTAACCCAGTTATAGTATGGTTCTTCCTATATAAAAACGCACGCTCCTCAGCCATAAGTCTATGAATAATTCAGCCATGACAATTGGCATCTTAAAGAGTATTTCGTTCAAACTGACGGCTCAACTGGCCTCTCACCCTCTTTTCAATCAATACTTTCAAAATATCAGTGACTTTAAATCTTTGACTGGATTTGAAACTGATGAACTATTAAAACTGTTAGAGCAGTCAGAGCAGGAGGTCTTTGATCACTTTGTAGTCGTAGGTGATCGCCTCTACGATAAATATCAGCCTCCTTTTGTGGATATAATTCAAATGATTGATTTCGCTAGTGGTGAAATTAATAAAGCTGTCAGAAAACGTAAATTAATATCGACAGCAAATAATATTGAAAAACAGGCAGAAATAATTAAAAACGCAATAGCCAAGGCCTATTTTTTCAAATCACTCTACAATGTCAGACTGCTATCCTCTCAATCGCCTGAAAATCCGAGTTCTCCTTTAACCATACATCTGCATTGGCTCGAAGAGATTGTTGCCTATTTTTCAGGAGACCTGAAAGACCTTCCTGAAGTAAACCACCTTGAATGCCATTTTGCGGCTTGGTTAAAAAGAATGGAGTATGAATTACTACTCCAAAGTTCTGGTGATGACAAGGATGCACAACACGCCAGGATCTATTTATCCCACAGAAAAATCCACCAAGAATTCAGCTACATACTCTCTTTTGTACAAAATTCTGATTATGTATTGGCTTTTTCACACTGGTCTCTTTTATATCAAGCCGTTCTTGAACTGCGACAAAACATTCAGAATTTACAACTCCGGTACAAGAGTCATGAAGAGCGATTTTTTTTCGAGTATGTGGATGAGAAATCAGACCTCGAGGAACAACTCTACTACTTTCTCTCGATTAGGCTTGCCAAGTGGACCCTAAGCAGCAAAAATCAGCAAAACATCGATCAACTTAACTCACAAATACTCGAGTGCCTGTCTGAAGCCAATTTAGATGGTGTACTATATACAACTGACAATGAAATCCGGATTCTCCTACAGAATCCTAATAACAACAAAGATATCGATATCCCGCATTTCTTAGAGCAAAAACTACATGCATTTCTTTTTCAGTTAGCCAAAGAAGCAGGGCTAAAAAGCCGTGCTATTGCCATTAACCTTAACGATCTGAACAACTATCCAAAACAAAAAATATCGATGCTTCGCCAACTCTCTTTCTATAAAACAAAGCATAGTTTCGAATTTATTACTCAGCAAAAAGTCGAATTACTTTATCAGTCCACAATTGAAGCTGAATCTGTTTCTGCTTTTGCTTCCAAGGCACTGGAAGAAGGCACATTAGAGGTGTTCTTCCAGCCAATAATTGGAGTGCAAAAAAACAAAATGGTCAGCCTTGAAGCTTTAGTACGGGCTCCGTCCAATGAAGGTTATCTTGCTGCTGAAGCGTTTTTACAATATCTGGTGAACGAAGAAAAAATGATCGCTCTTGATCATTTTGTTATTCAGAAGGTCTCGAATTATGCAAAACAATTAGCTGAGATAGTTGATAGTGTAAGTATTAATATCTATCCAACATCGTTCCAACACGAAGAGATTATTAGCGCTTTGGTTTTGTTGTCTGAAGTACTAAAGAAATACAATATTTCTTTGGTTGTTGAAATTACTGAACAACTTTTTATGGGTGATACTTCGCCTGTGGAATACCTTGCCAGAGAGCACAATATCGCTTTTTCGCTGGATGACTTTGGCTCCGGCTATTCAAACTTATTCCAACTTATAGGATTGGCTGAGCGACAAGTAGTCAAGGTTTTAAAAATCGACGGCAGTTTAGTGCGTCAAATAGACAAGGATGATAAAGTATTTGAAGTCATCGAAACGATTACAAAAATCGCCAACACTCTCAGCATCACTCCGATCGTTATGGAGTATGTCGAGAGTGAGCACATTTTAAAAAAGCTAGAGTGTCTAAATGCAAATATGTATTTTCAAGGCTATTTTTTCGACAGGCCTTTACCGCTAGATCAGTTAATTGAAAAATATGGTTCAGACACCAGAAGGGACACATTGCTGCTTGAGCATTAAAGTTAACAGCAATTGATGCTCTTTGTAGAGTAATTCTTCTTGCAAATTATTTCGTATCTGAAAAAATCAAGGTACCTCACCCATCCGAGCGAACTTCGCCTGCTCCAGTAACACTTTATACTTGTAACCAGCACCAATATCGACATTGTTTCGAACCACACCTTCGACTGTAACCAGTTCTCCCGGTGAGATTACATCCTGAGAGGTTGCGATCAAACTGTTATTAGGTTCTTTACCTGTACCATCCTGCAATGTGACCCAATTCTTACCCATTATATTCAGATTGACTTTGATTACCTTGGCGCTGAAGGTGACACTCTTTTCATCTAATTCCACAGCATTTGAGACAATTTTCTCGATGGTCAGACCATCTGGAAGTGGCGTAACCTCACCCGGCTCAGGTGATTTGACAGGATCGCTTTGGGAGAGTGACTTTACACCAACCTCATGTTTGCCAGAAACTGATCGGTGTAGACTCTCCATATTACCTACACCGGTTCGACTGATACTCTCTACAAATACAATGGAGTCAAAAAATCGATCCAGCGTTTTACTATAGAAATCTCTCATCTCCATACCACCCTTGTAGGCGATCTTCTCCCCTACTGCAATTGGTAGACGAGTGGTTGCAACCCATACATTGCGCCCTTCAAGTCTGATATAGGTATAACTCCCAACATCCATCATTTCTGCAACAGTGCCGGAGCCGGTGCCCACCTCCGCGACTGAGGTTGATTGAAAGATAAACAGAAAAATCGCGACAATGAATAGCCTGTGGTTTGACATAATTCTCTCTGATGATGAACAGCTAATGAGTGATTGAATGGTGCCAACGCAGACATAAATTTGATCTTTAAATGAATATAATCTAGCGTCGATGAAATCAATTAGTCGATTTCAGGTATCGTTTTTTTGAATCGTCTTCATATCCAAACCAGTCTACATGGACTACTGTTCCTGGTTTCCTGAAACCCAAATATTGAGCTACCATAGATTTTAGCCTACTCGAACAGCTCCACTAATACAAAAACAGCAGCTGTCATTCCAGCTATTTGGAGGAAAACGTGAGATCCAGACCTGATTGTGATTACCACTTGCAACACACAGTTAAAAAGAGCGTGCTGTTACAGATTTTTGTACTTGTATCGACAATCATTCTGCTTTCAGGCTGCGCTTCCCCTGGCCCTTCTGCCCGGGACCAACAGGCCGAGGCAGGAAATTTTGTTTGGCCAGCACCGCCCGAAAAGCCAAGAATTCGCTATCTTGGCAGCTTGAAATCCTCAGACTCTTTCAATGGTAATCAAGGAATGGGGCTTCGCGAGTGGTTTCTTGGAAAAGAGGAGGAGGAGTCCCGAGCCCTGGTCAAACCCTATGGAGTTTTCAGTGATTCTCAAGGCCGTGTTTATGTTGCTGACACGGGCATTTCCGGCCTTGTAGTATTCGATCTCAACGACGAAACCATGGAGTTGTTGGGCACCAGTGGGCCAGGAACGCTGAAAAAACCGACAGGCGTGACAACCGATTCGGCGGGCAATGTCTATGTCAGCGACGTCATCGATCATCGGGTCGTAATGTTCAGTAAAGACGGCCAGTTCATGAATGCATTTGGTGGCAGTGATGTCCTCATTTCACCGGTCGGATTGAGCTTCAACGACACCACACAACAACTCTATGTGGTCGACTCAAAAAAGCACCAAGTCGTTGTTTTTAATAAAAAAGGAGAGGTTGATTTTACCATTGGCGATCGCGGTGCTGAAAAAGGAAAATTCAACTTTCCCACCAATATTACAATCGATGAAAAGGGTCAGATTTATCTCGCAGATACGATGAATTTCCGCATTCAGATTTTTGACCAACAGGGCAAATATCTGAATGGTTTTGGCAACCTTGGTGACGGAAGGGGTCAATTCAGCCGGCTAAAGGGAGTTGGTGTCGACCTTGACGGCCACATCTACGCCATCGATGCCGCCTTCAACAATATGCAGATCTTCAATCAGGAAGGCAGGCTACTACTGACCGTCGGTAAACCAGGTACCGGGCCAGGAGGCTTCTATCTACCAGCAGGCGCCCACGTGGATAAAAACAATAGAGTCTATGTTGCCGATCAATTGAATCAGCGTATACAGATGTTTGAGTATTTAGGAGAGCCTGAATAAACAGAACTGGATAATCTATCTTCAATTCTCTTATTGGAGATGATACGAGCTAGTTAACGATTTGCAGCAACTCTATTTTTAGTCGAATTGTGTCGACACATATTATATAGCTCTTAATAATCCTTAAGGATTTCTTAATAATTTACCCTGATAATTCCTCATCGAAGCCATCTGAAATAGCTGTAGTTGAGTAGGCACGAAGTTAAAAATACCAAGTGTTTTACTTGATATGTATTCAGATCGCTCTCAAATGAAAAAAACCAAACGAAAAAGCAATTAGATTCCCTAAAACCATTGACCTCAATATAACGATGTCATAATATTATAAACGATGT
>JAHRHW010000336.1 GCA_019100305.1 Candidatus Thiodiazotropha taylori
CGACTCTGGTAGATCACCTCTCCATCCCAGTGCAATGCGAATGCTTCGAGGCTGGAGAGGATCTCCGCTGCGGATCCCGGGACTTCCCGGGTACGATCCAGGTCTTCCATTCTCACCAGCCAAACCCCCTTGTGGTGGCGGGCATCGAGAAAGCTGCCAACGGCTGCGACCAGGGAGCCAAAATGGAGTTTTCCCGTTGGCGATGGGGCAAAGCGCCCACGATAGGTGAAACTGCTCATCGTCCTCTGACCATAACGCAAAAAACCGGCTTGCGCCGGTTTTTTACTGGAAAAATCCGATCAGCGTCAGCCCATCTGTTTTTCACGAATCTCATCTAAGGTCTTACAGTCTATGCAGAGCGTGGCGGTCGGTCTGGCCTCCAGTCGGCGGATACCGATCTCAACGCCGCAGGACTCGCAATAGCCATACTCTTTGTTATCGATCTTCTCCAAGGCCTCATCGATTTTCTTGATCAGTTTTCTCTCCCGATCCCTGGTACGCAGCTCAAGACTGAATTCAGACTCCTGGGTGGCGCGGTCGTTGGGATCAGGGAAATTGGCAGCCTCATCCTGCATATGGTGAACCGTACGGTCGACCTCCTGCATCAGATTGGATTTCCAAGCAGCAAGTATGGAGCGGAAATGGTTCTCCTGCCCCTCACTCATATACTCTTCGCCCTTAGCGGGTTCATAGGGCTCGATGCCGAAGGATCCAGCACCTTTTGCGGTGGCTTTCTTCTGGGCCATTCATGGTACCTCTTACGTGAAGGCGCATATCTATACCAGAAAGGGGAGAACGAAACAATACATGGTTAAACCAGAATCAAATATCTGGCACAGAGTTGATGCGCAGGGTTCTGATCCCTGTAAGGCGATTGACAGCCAATTGCAAAGTTCTCTCTTCCATCATTAAGGTTGACCAAAATTCAGAAAAAATAAAGGTTGAGCGGGAATAACATTCCTTGGGGACGCTCCTTTGTTGATCTATGGCATCATTTTGTTATCTATGGATCGATCCGCTGAACGACCGGATTACTTCGGCGCAATCGTCAGAATCAGCGGATGGCGATCGAAAAAATGCCAAATCCTGACACTTAGCAGGGTAATCGCAGCATCAATTACCCCACTTGATCATGTGCGAGCAATCCCGGTTTTGTTGTTACACTATGGCGCCGTCGGGGTAATCATCCCGGGTTGTATATGATGAAGGTGTGAAAATGGCTGAATTAGAGGCACTGATATTTGATGTGGACGGCACCCTTGCCGACACCGAGAGAGATGGGCATAGAGTTGCTTTCAATCTGGCTTTCGAAGAGGCCGGACTGGACTGGGAGTGGTCTGTGGAGCTGTATGGAAAACTGCTTGCGGTAACCGGCGGTAAGGAGCGTATCCGCCACTATCTGGCAAACTACAATACCGCTTTTCAGGGGCCGGCAGAGCTGGATGAGTTCATCGCTGGACTGCACGCGGCAAAAACCGAGCACTACACAAGGATGCTTGCGGAGGGCATGATACCCGTGCGAAACGGAGTCAAAAGGTTACTGCAGGAGGCGAGAGAGCAGGGTTTGCGTCTGGCAATTGCCACCACCACCACACCGGCGAATGTCAGTGCGCTGCTGCAACACAGTCTGGATCCGCAAGCGGAGTCCTGGTTCGAAGTGATCGCGGCAGGCGATATTGTGCCGGCGAAGAAACCGGCGCCGGATATCTATATCTGGGCCATGCAGCAGATGAAGTTGCAGCCACAGGTCTGCATGGCGTTCGAGGATTCCCATAATGGGGTTCAGTCGGCGAGTCGCGCCTCAATCGATACCATTCTGGTGACAACCAATGGCTACACCGAGGAGGATGATTTTACCGGTGCCAGCCTGATCATCGATCAGCTTGGTGAACCCGACCAGCCTTTCCGGCTCCTGAACGGCACTGCCGGTGATTTCAGTTACACCAATATCGAGATGCTGCGGGCACTCCATGGCCATGGTGTGAAATGACCGAAATCGCCAGACGGATGGCGCAGATCGCGCCATTTCACGTGATGGATCTGTTGGCAAAGGCCCGTCAGCTGGAGGCTCAGGGACGTTCGATCATCCATATGGAGATCGGTGAGCCGGACTATCCGACGCCGCAACCTGTGGTTGCGGCGGCGCAGAGGGCTCTCAGCGGTGGCAATGTCCACTATACTCCGGCAACTGGCTTGCCGGAGTTGCGTCAGGAGATTGCCGCCTACTACGGAAGCAAATATCGGGTCGAGGTGGATCCGCATCAGGTGATCGTGACACCCGGCTCATCCGGTGCGTTGCAGTTGTTGATGAATGTGCTGATCAATCCGGGGGAGTCGGTTCTTATGGCCGATCCAGGATACCCCTGCAATCGCCACTTTGTTTCAATGGTCGATGGTATCCCGGTGGGTGTGCCGGTCGGGGAGGATACCGCATACCAATTAACTGCCGAACTGGTGGAGCAGGCATGGCGGGATGATACCAAAGCGGTTCTGATCGCCTCTCCCTCCAATCCCACCGGGACATTGCTGGCTGAATCCGAGCTGAGACAGCTGTATGACAAGGTTGCTGAATTGGGCGGGATACTGATCGTTGACGAGATCTATCTGGGTCTGACCTACGGTGCTGAGGCGAATACCGCTCTGGATATCAGTTCCGAGATCTGTGTGATCAGCAGCTTTTCAAAATATTTCTGTATGACCGGCTGGCGATTGGGTTGGATGGTCGCCCCCGAGGCGATGATCGATCCACTGGATCGTTTGGCGCAAAACATGTTCCTCTCAGCGCCAACCCTGTCTCAGATGGCCGCCATGAGCGCCTTTTCTGCGGAGGTGATCGATATTCTGGAGCAGCGGCGTCTGGCCTTTCAACAGCGGCGGGATTTTCTGCTTCCAGCGTTGCGGGATCTGGGTTTCTCTCTGCCGGTGACCCCTCAAGGGGCCTTCTATCTCTATGCCGGCTGCGGGGAGCACGCCAGTGACAGTCAAAAACTGGCCCAACAGCTGCTCAATGAGGCAGGTGTTGCCGTCACCCCCGGTCTCGATTTCGGTTTCAATCGGCCTGAATCCTATCTAAGATTCGCCTATACCACGTCAATGGATCAGCTGCAGGAAGGGGTGGAGCGGATCGCCCGTTTTCTCACCTAGTGGCGCTTACTCAAGCGTTATTTGGTGGCACATGGCTCCAACCCTACTGTTGAATTCATGGTGTAGGGTGGAGCGATGCCCCACCAATGCCCTTAAATAAAACGAGATGCAATGAGCTTTTAGTGCTTAAGTAAGCACCATTCGTCGCAAGCTCCATTTGCCGGCAGCAGACAACTCTTTACTCCTTCGGCATCTTCTGCAGCTGCTGGTGCCAGAATACGGTGGCACCGGCCACGCCGGCCGGCATCGCCAGAAAATTCAGCAGCGGTACCATCATCATCGCGGTCAGGCCGCCGCCAAAGGCCAGCGAGGTCATTCGCACCCGCTTCAAGCGGTGATGTTGTTCCTTGAAAGGCAGTTTGTGATTGGCCATCGGGTAGTCGCCATATTCGAGGGCAAGAAACCAGGCACTGAAGAGCAGCCAGAGAAAGGGGGCTGCGAGATTGATCACCGGAATCAGAAACAGTAACAACAGGGGTATGGCGCGTAGTAGAAAATAGAAAAGTTTGCGTAGTTCAGAGAGTATCGAGGGCAACACCTCTTTCATGATCTGTTTTGCCCCACCGGGTTGATCGCCGAGTTCGCCGCCCAGATAGAGTTCCACCTTCTCCGCCAGCAGGCCGTTGAAGGGCGAGGCAATCAGATTGGCGATCACGGTGAATGTATAGAAAACAACCAAAATGATGGCGATGGCGAAAAGTGGCCACAACAGCCAGCGAAGCCAGGCCAACCAGCTCTCATCGTCGGGCAGAAAGCGATCCATCAATTGCTCGAATTGATCGACGCCCAGCCAGACCAGCAGACTGAATACCACAATATTGATTAACAGCGGGATTAAAACAAAGGGTCTGATTCCCGGTTTGAAAAGTAACTTCAAACCTTCTAACAGATAGCCGGCGCCCGAGACTGGATTGCTATTCATCTATGAATACCTGGATTGCTTGATCTGGATGAAATGTGGAAAGTGGGAGAATTAAAACTCATTCCGATTTGCCCGGAGAGTACACTGATTCCCTCGATCAGAGAAATCTTTTGGCTGCCTTCAGAAGAGCGCCATACACTTTTTTACAATTCGGATAGTGCGCCTCGGATCGAATGAAAACCGCTGTGAAACGGAGTCGAGACGTGTTTGAAAGCAGCGACATCACACTATTTTTAGATGCATTCTCAAAAGATTGATTCAATTCACATTAGCGCCTCTGGAGAGCTATCAACAATCTGTCGAATCAGTCGATATAAAGTAGGATTGTAGTTCACTGCTTTACTGCACTGACTGCTGAGAATGGGTGGTACTTATAGGGTATCCTACTGATCCATTTGGTAAATCGATTTTGATTGCACCTAGATTTACCAACTATACTTGGATTCAGTTCACACTTCTCATAGACTGAATGGTAACTTGTGAGTACGATCAACAAAAATTTAGTGGCGGGAATTTAAACTTCCTAATAAATCGGATTTGTATCTTGCCTGAGGCTGAAAATGTTGAAACACAACACTAAATATTTCTCGTACAGTCATCTGCGTAATTCTGTTGTTGGTCTGTTGTCCATGCTTCTTTTGGCCATGCCACTGAGCAGTTTTGCCAGAAACGTTGGAAATCTACCCTTCAATGAGAATTTCGATGTCAACAACTATCAGGACATCGTCTGGGTCACCAACGGTGCTCGACACAGCTGGCTGTCGAGTGGCGGATGGCAGGGTGGTGGTGCCGCTCAGATATTCCCGATCACCAATGGTCAGGGATATAACGGTGTTGGTCAGTTCACCGGTATGAATACCGAACAGCTCAATGTCAGATGGCTAATGCGCCATGGGCCTGGTTTCAATACTGCCGGTTTTGTACAGACCAAAGTCATTATCATGAACCGGATCGATTACCGGGAGAGGCCGATGATCATCGGTCGCGGCACCGACTGGAGAACCTGGGGTGCC
>JAHRHW010000337.1 GCA_019100305.1 Candidatus Thiodiazotropha taylori
CCCTTCAGCGGCCATCGACGCGGCTCACGATGTGATGTATGGCACAGAGGATTTCAATGAGATCAATAATTTCTTCACATCACAATTTGATCTTGGCACAACCGGTTGGGATACCCTTGGAGTGGGGCTCGATGGCAGCCATTGGGATGCCTGGTATGAAGAGACGGGAGGTTCAGGAGGCTGGATGGGAAGTGCCGGCCATCGAAATACCATTCTGAATGGCCTGTTTGATGATCTGGGCGTGGGTTATGTCTGGGATGGCGCTGATACTCCACCCATTCAGCTGGATGGTGGCAGCTTCACTGATCCCCTCTACACCTACTGGACCCAGCACTTTGCTTTTGGCGATTCTGTAGAGGAACCTGCCCCTGTACCGTTGCCTGCGGCTTTCTGGCTGTTGGGCTCAGGTCTGCTTGGTATGATCTGGGTCGGACGTCGACGTGAGGAGTCTGTCTGATCGGATTGCCTGCTGATTGATGGTTTTCTGTGAACTGATTGCACCGAAAATCCTCAGAGGCAGGCTCACTGTCGACAGATGGCAGAAAAAAACCGGCCAAGGGCCGGTTTTTTATCAGATTCTCTAAAGCCTGTTACAGCGCTTTGATCTGCACATTCAGACGGCTCTTATGACGAGCGGCCTTGTTTTTGTGAATCAGACCTTTACTGACTGAGTTGTCGATCACCGGTACGGCCAGCTTGTAGGCTTCCGTAGCCGCTTCCTTAGATCCGGCCGCAATGGCCTTGGCGACCTTCTTGATATGGGTACGCATTTCACTACGCTGGGCCTGATTACGGCTGTGGCGCTTGTTGGCTTGGCGTGCGCGTTTGCGAGCTTGGGCTGAATTGGCCAAGGTTCTCTCCTGGACGATACTGGCTTTTCAAAGGGGGCGCATTCTCTCCAAAAAATGGCTCCCTGTCAACATCTTTGATCTATCCGGTTTCTACTGGTATGGTCGCCGGAACGCTGGAACAGGCGATTTCTCAACCAGATTGAAGTAAGGAACAGATCCTGGCCTCTTTTTTTCGCTCATTCGCTGCTGTTGGCAGCTACACCATGCTCTCGCGTGTCCTGGGATTTGTGCGGGATCTGGTGCTTGCCCGGATGTTCGGTGCGAATGCGGCCACCGATGCCTTCTTTGTCGCCTTCAAGATCCCCAACTTTCTGCGCCGTTTGTTTGCTGAAGGGG
Organism: Candidatus Thiodiazotropha taylori; assembly: GCA_019100305.1. Taxonomy (GTDB): domain Bacteria; phylum Pseudomonadota; class Gammaproteobacteria; order Chromatiales; family Chromatiaceae; genus Thiodiazotropha. The sequence goes on from JAHRHW010000337.1 coordinate 1,188, forward strand.
CCTTCTCCGTTGCTTTTGTGCCGGTACTCAGTGAATACCGCACACAGCGCTCTGAGGGTGAGTTGCGCGGTTTTGTCGACAATATGGCAGGTACCCTGGGGCTGATCGTGCTGCTGGTCTCCCTGGTCGGTGTGATTGCCGCGCCGATACTGGTGATGATCTTTGCGCCGGGTTTCTGGAATGAGGCCGAGGGTAAATATGAGCTGACGGTAGAGATGCTCTATCTCACTTTTCCCTATCTGTTCTTCATCACCCTGACCGCATTTGCCGGCAGTATCCTGAATGCTCACAACCGCTTTTCCGTACCGGCGTTCACTCCGGTGCTGCTCAATCTCTCGCTGATCGGTTGCGCCGTATGGCTGTCGCCGGTGCTGGATGAGCCGGTCAAGGGATTGGCCTGGGGTGTGTTGATTGCCGGGATAGTTCAGTTCCTCTTTCAGTTGCCCTTTCTTGGGCGGATACGCCTGTTGCCGAGGCCCAGGGTGGCGTTCAAGGATCCGGGGGTGAAGCGGGTGATGCGGCTGATGATCCCGGCGCTGTTCGGGGTCTCCGTCAGTCAGCTCAACCTGCTGCTGGATACCCTGATCGCTTCCTTCCTGGTCAGTGGCAGCATCTCCTGGCTCTACTATTCCGATCGTTTGATGGAGTTTCCCGTCGGGGTATTGGGGGTGGCGTTGGGTACGGTGATTCTGCCCAATCTCTCCCGAAAACACGCTGAGGCCTCCGCTACGGAGTTTTCCCGTACACTGGGTTGGGCGTTGCGTCTCAACCTGATTCTGGGTGTGCCGGCAGCGGTTGGCCTGTTTCTGTTGGCCGGTCCGATGCTGGCAACCCTGTTTTTTTCCGACGCTTTCAATCGCCATGATGTGGATATGGCGACACTGAGTCTGATGGCCTATACGCCCGGTCTGATGGCGATTATGCTGATCAAGATACTGGCGCCCGGTTTTTATGCCCGCCAGGACACTAAGACCCCGGTCAGAATCGGCATCATTGCGATGGTTGCCAACATGGTTCTCAACCTGATGCTGGTCTTCCCTCTGGCGCATGCCGGTTTGGCCTTGGCCACAACCCTCTCATCCTGGCTGAATGCCTACCTTCTCTATCGTGCGCTGATCAAGCAGGGGATCTATCGGCCCGATTCCGGCTGGCCGATGCTGCTGCTACGCATCAGCCTCTCCGCCCTGGTCATGGGATTGATGCTTTGGTGGGGTGCGGGGGCGGTCGATGGCTGGCTGGCAGCGGGCAGTTGGGATCGGGTCTGGCGCCTGGCTGGGTTGATCGTAGTCGCCATGCTGCTCTATTTTGCCAGCTTTTTCCTGCTTGGTGGCCGATTAAGCCACTTTCGTTCCTAGCGCCGGTTATCAGGCCCTGGAAAAACTGAATCCATTTCGGCCAACCGGGCGTATCCTCTATAGCGACAGTGATTTTCGTATAGTTGCGTGTTGTCTGCCTGGATGGGGCTGTTTTTACTGTCCAGGGCAGACCTTTTTCCCTCAGAATCCGGAATAAATCCCGAATCTTTATGGATAGGGATGCTCAATCGTCTCCCAGGGCCTATAATTGACCGCTTCGTTCAGAGTGGTTTCCCTATGCAACTGGTTCGCGGTCTACACAATCTCAGAGCTGATCATCACGGCTGTGTTGCCACTATTGGCAATTTTGACGGGGTTCATCTGGGGCATCAGTCGGTCTTCAGCCATCTGCTGGAGAAGGGCGAGTTGCTGGGCCTGCCAACCACTGTGGTGACCTTTGAGCCGCAACCCCGAGAGTTTTTTCAGGGGGAGAAAGCCCCGGCCCGTCTGACCCGTCTGAGGGAGAAGTTACAGGCCATCGAGGACACCGGGGTCGAGCGGGTCGTGGTGTTGGAGTTCAATCGACGCCTGGCCTCCATGTCAGCCGATGAGTTTATCGAAGAGCTGTTAGTCAAGGGACTGGGGGTGCGCTTTCTTTCGGTTGGAGACGATTTCCGCTTTGGTCATGGTCGGGAAGGGGACTTCGAGCTACTCAAAGCAGCTGGCGGGCTGCACGGTTTTGAGGTTGAGAACATGAACACCTATCGCCTGGATGCGGATCGTGTCAGCAGCACCAGAATCCGTGAGTTGCTGACTCAGGGGGATCTGCAGGGAGCGGCGCTCTGTCTGGGCAGACCCTACCGGATCTGCGGCCGGGTTGGGCATGGTGCCAAGAAGGGCAGAACCATTGGTTTTCCTACCCTGAATATCGATCTTCACCGGCGGGTCAGTCCACTCGATGGGGTCTTTGCGGTGATGGTAGGCGGGCTTGAAGAGCAGCCTTTGCCAGGTGTGGCGAACATCGGTGTGCGCCCCATGGTGGCAGGGGATACCCGCTACCTGCTTGAGGTTTTTGTGTTCGATTTTGAGCGCTCGGTCTATGGTGAGCATGTCTCGGTGGAGTTTGTGGCAAAGCTCAGGGATCAGGAGAACTTTGAGTCATTTGAAGTGCTCCGGGAACAGATTCTTCTGGATGCGGATCAGGCCAGAGCCCTATTGGCCGGTGTCGAGTGATCCAGAGCCTTTTCGCCATCTGTTATCACGCCACTTCCGGTCAGACTCTCATCCGGTCTGCTATGGCTTGAAAGGCAGGGATCGACCGCTTTCCCTGTTGTGATGGCTTATGTTTAACATTTATCAGCGGAAACTTTGCGCCAGCAGCGTTTTTAAGTTTCAATATCCTATTTTTTGCACCCCTGACAGGTAGCAGTTCGTGAGCGACTACAAGCAGACCCTTAATCTTCCAAAAACCGATTTTCCGATGCGGGGGAATCTGGCTCAGCGCGAGCCTGAAATGTTGAAAAAATGGCAGCAGCGCGAGCTCTACCAAAAGATCCGCGAGGCCTCAGCGGGCCGGCCGACTTTTCACCTGCATGATGGGCCTCCCTATGCCAACGGCGATATTCATATCGGCCATGCGGTTAACAAGATTCTTAAGGATATCATTGTCAAGAGTCGCACCCTGGATGGCTTCGATGCCCCCTATGTGCCGGGTTGGGACTGCCATGGTCTGCCGATCGAACTGCAGGTCGAGAAAAAGATCGGCAAGCCGGGCAAGAAAATCACCACCACTCAGTTTCGCAAGGCGTGCCGCGAGTATGCTGCCAAGCAGGTGAACGGTCAGCGGGCGGATTTCATCCGCCTTGGGGTGCTGGGTGACTGGGATCACCCCTACCTCACCATGGACCACCAGTTTGAGGCGGATATCATTCGCTCGCTGGGTAAGATCGTCGACAATGACCACATTCAGAAGGGTTACAAACCGGTCCATTGGTGTACCGACTGTGGCTCCGCGCTGGCCGAGGCGGAGGTTGAGTATCAGGATAAGGACTCCTTCGCGATCGATGTGGCTTTCGCCCTGGTGGATGAGGCTGCACTGCTGGATCGCTGCCATCATGTGCCCGAAGGGGGCGGTGAGGGGCCGATCTCGTTTGTCATCTGGACCACCACACCCTGGACCCTGCCGGCCAACCAGGCGGTGGCGCTGAATCCCTCATACGAGTACGCAATGGTCGAGTACGAGGGCGAGCAGGGCAAACGGCGTCTGGTGATTGCCGACGACATGCTCAAGGATGTGATGGATCGTTTCGGTATCGAACACTACCATGTGGTGGCCTATGCCAAAGGGGAAGCCTTTGAAGGTCTGATGCTGCAGCACCCCTTTTACGATCGCCAGGTGCCGGTGATTCTGGGCGAGCATGTCACTCTGGAGGCGGGTACCGGTGCCGTACATACAGCGCCAGGCCACGGCCTGGACGACTATTTTGTGGGTATGCGCTACAACCTGCCGGTGGATAACCCGGTGGGCGGTAATGGCTGCTTCGTTGAAGGCACCGAACTGTTTGCCGGGCTGCATGTGCTCTCCGCCAACG
>JAHRHW010000036.1 GCA_019100305.1 Candidatus Thiodiazotropha taylori
TGAGCGCCAGAGCAGACCCCGCTCCATGGCAACACGGTTACGGGCGGCACGACGCGCAAACTCACTATCACTCAGGCTCGCTGGATCGATGGAGAGACGCCCGCGACCCCAGATTCCCTGAGCCTCACCGAGGACAAACGGATCGGTTGGATCGGCCATCACAGGATAGAGACTGACCGAGACCCGATCAGAGCCATAGTTGCTTTGCGCGGCAAGCCCCTGGGGTTCGCGAAAACGCATCCAGGGCTGCTGCACCTGCAGAGTCAGGTTGGCATCACTTACCCCGGCAACCGGTAGAGAGAAATATTCAGCATCATTGGTGCTTGATGAGTCGGGTGATGAGGTGGTTATCGTCTCCCTCGCCCATCGCCAGTCACTGCCCGAAGGATTACCCACAGCACCTTTATACTGTCTCAATACAGCCGACGCACTGCTGGTGCCTGCCCCGCCATTGTTGCTGATGTCACTGCCATCACGGCTCGAACGGGTGAGAACCGTCGTACCATCCAGGCCGCTGAAATCGAATGTCAGAATCAGATTGCCGATATCGAGGGTACGGCTCCACCAGTCGGACCCATCGATTGCACCGCCCGGTGAAGCGGCAAACATGCCATCGCCACACTCATTGACTAAATCGGTTTCCAGATCGAGATCGGCACTGCCACGCGTCAAAGTCCAACGCAGGGTGTAACCGGGAGGATTGGTGCAACCGGGACCGGTCAAACCGTTCACATGACCACGCACTCTTATCACGGTCTTGACCGGACCGCTCTCCTCCACAAGAAATTCAGCGCTATCGGCTTCAGGTGTTCCCGACTCAACTGAATCCCCGTCGACCTGAATCCTGCCGGTAAAGGTAGCCGTACCGACTTGCCCATTGGTGATGCCTGACGCGGATGCCGGATCGAAGCTTACCTGACTCAGGCCGGTATCCACATTGACGGTACCATCAGGATTGATCGATACCTGCAAAGCGTTTGCATCGGTGACTGATGGCATTGTGGCGCAGTAGCGCAGTGAATAGTTGGATGTGCTGGATGCGTCAGTGGCTACTACAGCGGCCACCTCCAGCCATTTGAGGGGTGCATTGCTGTCGGAAAGCGCCCCATTCCAACGAGCCAGTGGGCGAAACTGGGCGGCAACCAGGGTCTCATCCGGACCGACAAGTAGCAGGTTTGCCGTATCGCTGAGTGACACCTCGCGTGGTATCGGAATACCGCTCCAGGCCAATTCCGAGCTCCGATTCACCGATTGATCGTTGGTTAGCTCAAGTGTGGTAAGCGCTTCACATTGGTTGGTCAATCTCCCCAGACTGGAAATGGCCGGGACGCTGGTCCCATTGTTATAGAAGGGGCTGCTATTCGATGCAAGGGTGGTAACGTCATCGACATACTCCCAGCGCCAGCTGGCTGGTCGGCTATCGATCGAACCGTTGATACTCCCCCTGACCTGAAAAAGATGTTCACCTACGCTTACTCCAGAGACGGTGTGCGGGCTGCTACAGCCGCTCCATCCGGAGTTATCCAGATTACACTCAAAAACGGCACCATCCGCCCCCCCGAAACTGAATGATGCGTCAGCACTCCGGGTACCGGGAAATGGTGCTGAGGAGATCCAGGTTCCAGTGGCACTGCCAGATGGGGAAATGGGAGTACTACCATCATCAGGTGGAGTCACATCGGGTGGTGTATCTTCAGGTGGCGTATCATCGGGCGGAGTATTATCTTCCGGTGTATCGTCGTCAGTCGTTGGCGGGCTCTCATCGGATGGCCCATCGTCCCCCGGAGCGGTGTCATCATTTGAGGATCCGCCACCACAGGCCGGTAACAAAAGGAGAAACGTAGCGAGAAGCACAAATAACGGAAAGCATCTACGTGAGATGCGATTCAACGACAAAAAGCTCATAGTCGGGTCCTCAATGATTTCCGCTTATTATGCTATTTAAAACCACACATGAGGATCACACGCTGAACCATTCATCCAGAAATAGATACCGATAGTCTGCAGATCCGGCAATCAAGAACTAAAGGTTATATTTGAGCAAACTGACGGCAAGAACCACCAATACAGAAGATGCCGGTGCAAACATCCCACTCACCTCGTTTCTTTTTCAGACTCAAGATTACAGATTTGAGAATATTTGGAAAATCTAAAGCAACTCTCAGGATAGAAGTACTGAGGTCTGATTGTGGACCTATTGATTTAACAATAAAGATGAGAACAGTCGATTCTCTGTCATTGATGACAACCAGCTCTCTATTGGCTTCTGGATTCGTTTACCAAGCTTTCATATTTCATGACTATTTTACGAACTTTATCGAGCTCAGCTGCAGAGATATTAACCACTCGATTGGATTTGAACAGTGACAGAAGATGCAGTGTTCTCGGATATTGATCCAGATTACCGGCCATCTGAGCAATACGCTTCTTGAAAATTAACGGTACACGTCTATTAATGCCTATTACGACTTGAATCGTGGGCTCAGATACGATCACCGGTACGATTGCATGGCGAATCTGCGGATTGAGTTCCTGCGCAAGTTCAAAAGCCACATCGGTTACCAACGCCGAGTCCACTTTGTTGAAAAATAGATTTATAATGGCGTCATTGAGACTTTCCGGGTTTTGAATCTCTGAAAAATGATCTGTGGTTTGAGGCAATTTCCGCTCCAGCAGGTTCATATCAAGAAACATTCTTCCAAGCTGGTGGCCATAGGGAAAGGCTAATGATCTTCCCGCCAATTGCGATAGATCTTTGATATTGTCTGATTTCCTGACCAGTAACGTAATTCTCTGCTGTAACCGATCGCCAAACAGTAGTGAATAGTGATGGTCTTCGTCGATCTGCCGCTCTATGGTCAGGTAATCCACAGGATTTGCCAGAATCGCATCGAGATTGTCTTCACGCATCTGCCTAACAACATTCATCGGATCCTGAAAATCTGTGAATTGGCACTGTTTATCGATGTTTTTCATAAACTCAATAAACGTCATCTCAGTGGCAATTCGTGAATCCATACTGTGCGTCGCATAGAAGAGGCGAGACATGATGCCGATAAATGCGGTATCCCTATCATAGGGATCAGCTTGAGCCTGGCTAGCACCCGTAGCCAAAATACCGCTTATTAACAGTAACATTTGTATGACACTATGGGATCTGATTTTCACGAATCACATGCTTTCAAGTTAAATAGTGTGCCTACCTGGATTGCGTTAACTGGTTATATCGATCGATAAGCTGTTGTGTTGAGTTGATATCAGTTTGGTCCAGCTTAATGAATTTATTCGCTCGAAACAGTGAGAGCAGATGCTTGATTCTCTTGTTTTGATGGCTTTTACTCATAATGTCATCGATTCTGGCCTTGTTTTTCTCTGAAATGTTTTTATTCAGACCGATGATTTGAGGTATCATCTGCTGGGATTCCGCCAGAGGTTTCAGATTGGTTCTGATGCTGGGATTAAGTTCTGAGGCAAGTTCAAACGCTATATCAGAAACCAGAGCAGCATCTGTCTTATTGAAGAAAAGATCCACAATAGCGCTATTGGTATCGATTGTCTCATGGATATTTGAAAAGTACTGCTCTACTGGTGGGTAACCACTTTCCATTAGCAGTACTTCAAGATAGGTTTTTCCCAGGAAATGCCCTGCCGGAATCGATATGGATTTACCTCGCAGCCCTGATATCCCATCGAGATTATCTGACTCTCTTACAAGAAGTAATACAGTTTGCTCAGATTGAGTTCCATAGATCAAGGTGAATAGCCTTTCCATGTCAATCAAATGCTGCATATCAAGAAAGTCGATCGTATTGATGAATACTGCGTCGATTCGATTGTTAGCCAGATCATCCGTCAGCTTGTTTTTATCCTCGTAAACGACGATTTCTGATTTCATACCCATCGTGCCGAATACTTCCCTGATAATCATATCCGTTGCAATCGTGGTGTCCGTGACATTGGCATCGAACAAGACTTTTGACATTCTGCCAAAGTATCCATTTTCCGGCTTTTGAGTGTACCGGTCAGGTAATTTAGCCGCCTGTGTGACAATGCATGGACTCAAGACCAGTAGTAGCACAAATGAGATTAAAGTTGCACTAAGCCATTGGCCCTTAGATCGCCAACCACCAGAAAAGTTGTTAACATTCATCTGTCATATGTCGAAATCTATTTTCAACACTCCTTCAAAGTTGTGCTTTAGTGTTAATTGTCGGTTCTTCCGCCTCTTCACGATTCATTGTTGTATGCTGAGCCCTAATACTTTCCACAGACACCTTACTGATGTGTTGTTCGGATCTTTCTTCGGCTTAATTCTTGAAACTCTAAATTTAAACTTCGAACCTCATTCAGGGAACTTGTATCTAGTTTTCTTATTGCCGATATCCGAAAAAGGCTCATTGATTGGATCAAACTAGGTGAACGTTGAGTATTGAGAAAAAAGGGCTCTATTTTATCGAGCTTGGCTTGAGAAAAATCAACTCTTACCGCGACCACCTGATGTATCAGCGGCTCGGACACTTGAATTATATTCAGTTGTTTCCGCATCTGTGGATTAAGTTCACAGGCCACTTCATACGAAAAGTCGGTTACCAGTGCAGCATCGACTTTACTAAAAAAAAGATCTATTAAGGCGGTATTGGACTCGCTGGTTTCGCGAATTACTGAGAAGAAATCATTTGAGGCAGGATAATTATGACGCATTAGAAGCACATCAAGATACATGTTTCCAACGGCATATCCCTTGGGTATAGCGATTTTTCTGCCCCTCAGATCTGCTAGCCTGTCAGTGCCAGCATTACGTTTTGCAATCAGGTAAAATTTTGGTTTTAATTGGGGACCATGTTGAATGACATAAGTACCATCAGGATGAAGAAACTCCTCCAACTCCAGATATTGAAGTGTATTGGTAAATACAGCATCGATATCCCCTTTGAGTAAGCTCTTCTGAACCGCCGATTTATTTTGAAAGACGTCAAGCGCAACAAATTCACCGGACTCTTTCAGAATATCATTCAGTACCAAGGTAAATGCTATTTTTGCGTCTGCCTCACTGATATCGTAGAGCGTATCTTTACTGATACCCGCCAGGATAGTGACTTTCTGATCGCTACCAACTGCCAGAGAGAACCCATGCATCGTAATAAGTACAATGCATAACATATTTTTTAGTGTGCTTTTCAACTGCATAATCTATAGCAATACAATTCTCATACAGGTACGACTCCAGGATCGCTAAACCGCCTCAACCAGTCAATGGCAACCGACAGTCCACTCTGCAAATCTCAACAATTACTTTTCACTTCCCGCCTTGATATCAGTGACAACAGCATGTGCCACACCCCGAGTGACTAAATTATGGAGCGAATTTGCCGCCATCGGTTTATGGCAGTAAAAGCCTTGTATAATGTGACAGCCATTCGACCTCAACCACTCCATCTGTTTTTTCTGCTCAACACCTTCACCTACCGTGGTAATATCCAAACTTTGGGCTAGCGATATGATTGATTTGACCACGGCAACAGTCCGCTTGTCTTCAGGCACACGATTGATAAAGGATTTATCCAGTTTGATGACATCTATTGGCAGTTCTGAGATATAGCTCAACGAGGAGAAGCCCGTGCCAAAATCATCCACAGCCAGATGAAATCCCATCCGCTTTAACTGATTCAACATCGGCAGGTTGTTTCCTTCTTCACTTACCAGTACATGCTCGGTAAATTCCAACTGAATCTGATGGGCTGAGATATCATACTCAATCAGTTTTTCTCGCAGTCTCTCTGCATAGTTGGCATTAAGCAGTTCGGTACCTGAAACATTGACCGAGACTGTGATACCTGAGCCCCACTCCTGAAGCTGCTTGCAGACTTGATCAAACACCCAATCACCAATGGCGCGTATCAGGCCGGACTGTTCGGCTATCGGAATAAACCGCCCCGGTGGAATCATTCCACGCTCAGGATGTTTCCATCTGAGCAAGGCTTCACATTGCTTGATATGGTTTGTTCTTTCATCAACAAATGGCTGAAATACAAGGTATAGACCCGTATCGTTAATCGATTTTCTAAGCGCACTCTCAATATCGAGATACTCGCGCATGTTGTCATGCATCTCTTCCGAGAAGAATCGATAGCAGTTTTTACCGCTTTTCTTTGCGGCATACATGGCCGTATCCGCATTTTTGATCAACTCTTTGGTGGTTATACCGTCATTCGGAAAAGTTACAATGCCAATGCTGGCACTGGTCCTCAGCTCATGATCATTGATATAGACTGGCAGGCCGAACTTGGTCAGTATTGCGTCACACAACCGTCTGATCGTATTATAATCGTTTACACCACGAATAATGGCGGTAAACTCATCACCGCCGAGTCGGCAGATAGTATCGTCGGTTCTCAGGGACTCCTGCATTCTCCAGCCCACATCTGCCAACACCTGATCACCCACTTCGTGCCCAAGTGAATCATTGATAATCTTGAAATTATCAACATCCAGAAAGATCAGTGTGAATCCCCCATTGAACATCTCCGCTTCTTCAACTGCCTCATTCATACGATCCATGAAATATCGGCGATTCGGCAGTTGGGTCAGCTTATCGATATAAGCCAGGGTCTCCAGCTCCTGCTCCAACTGCTTTCTTCTGGTAATATCGGATAGAACGATGAAGAAGCCACCGGACTCTACTTCATGCAGGTCGAATTTCTCGATACGCATGGTCAGATGAAAGATTCTATCACGTGTCTTTTTAAACGTTACATCTGTCGTACAGTCATGAAACCCTCTACCAGACAGTTCATTCTGCAGCTCTTTTTGTTTATTCCGTCCGATTTTCAAATGCACGAAAAATTTTTCGAGATTCATTCCATTGAAGTGCTCGGTATCTTCTTCTAAAAAGCTGGTCAGTGCAGAGTTGACGTAGATCACCTGGCCATGGTCATCAAAAATCGCAATCGCATCATTGGTATCTTGGACAAGTCGCGCAAGCCGTCTCAGATGACGGGTATTCTCATCCAGACTGATTGCCATTCCATTCAAGGTATTGGCCAACAGACTGATTTCACCGATTGCATCCGTTGGCGCACGGGCCAACAGATTGCCTTTAGCCAGTTGCGAAGCGGTTTCTCTTAGCTTTGTTAACTGCTGTGACAGACTCAATGAACTGCCGTGCAGCAACAGCAACGTGATCGCTACCAGCATCAGACTGAACAGCAGCACATTCCTGAAATAGCTGGCCAGCAACGATTGATACTCCAAATCGGATAGACCAATCGTAAAGTCGCCCCAGTCATAGCCACTGATGATGATCGGTTTGGAAAAGATGAAGCCACTCTCTAAATCCGCTTTGTGGATATTCTCTACATGATCGATCAAGTGCGCATCTTGAGTACGCTGCAATTGCAGGACATCACGGTTTTCGGCTTGCTGCAGCGACCAACCCTCCGAAGTCAATTCAACGATCTCACCTTGATGAGATGAAAAATTAACAAACAACACTTCAGGCGTATTGTTCAGAACTTTGTTGATGTATGAGATGATAAAACTGTAATCTTCCGTATACAGTGCTTCCCCACAGGCGGCAATCGTTGAGTTGGCGAAGGTATCACCCTGGCTGGCGATCATCTTGATCAGCCTATCTTGATAGATCGGCAGCAAAACCAGGGAAAACAGCACATTGATCACAAGCAGAATCAATGCAATTCGCTTGAACAAGTGTCTGAATATGGTTGATTTATTCATAGCACTGCTCATTTGACTGACAAGCTCCGATATTCATCACTCAACTCACGCACTTCAGCCAGAGTACCATTCTTGACCTTTCTTACTGCCGTCAGTCGAAAGGTCTTCAAAATTTCGCTCATCCTGGGAGATTCTTGAATATTGAGAATATAGGGTTCAATTTTTCTTATACGCTCAAGTGGAAAATCGCGTCGTACCGCGACGACCTGATGGGCAAGAGGCTCTGAAACATTGATCACAATTAACTGCTTCTGAAGTTGCGGATTGAGCTCGCTGGCCACACTGAATGCATCGTTAGTGATCAAAGCCGCATCCACTTTGCCAAAGAAGAGATTGACCACCGCAGAATTGGATTCCTGGGTCACGCGTATTTCAGAAAAAAACTGATCGGTTACTGGAAGGTTCTGTCGAAGCAACATCACGTCGAGGTATAGCTCGCCTACCGCATGCCCTCTGGGAATACTGATTTTCATCCCTTGCAACTGACTCAGGCGTTGAATGCCACTGTTGCGCTTGGTTAAAAGGTAGTATTGAGGTTTTATCTCCGGACCATGCTGGATAATGTAGCAACCCATCGGATTGAAATGTTCTTCGATTTTCAGGTAGTGGATCGTATTGGTGAAGATAGCATCAAGCTCACCGGAAATCAGCTTCCTCTCCACTTCCAGATCAGTCTCGTATATCTCGAGTACAAACTGTTCTTCGGACTCTTGGATCGCTTGATTGAATATCAACGAGAATACGATCTTCGCGTCGGTGATGCTCGTGTCATAAAGGGACTCCTCACTCAGACCGGCAATAATGGTAACTTCGCGATCATTGGCCATAGCCAATGAGATCCCAAAACCCCACAGAAGGGCCCCAAGAACTAAACAACAGGCAGGTTTTCTCAATCCCATTTTCGATCCGCAAAGGTTACACCTACTCAGTGGCCTCCCTGCCCAGCAGGTAGGTGATCTCGGCCAGGTGCAGGGCCTGGTCATGTTTGGCGCGATAGTGGTTGGCTCTTACCAAGGCATCCATCAGATTGGCTTCGATCACTTTTTCGGTCTTTACTGCACCGGTCTGGTAGGCCCGGCTGCTCAGATCCCGATTCTCCCGGGCAGTCTCAACGGCACTCTGGGTGATCTCGATCTGCTGTTTTGCCGCGTTTGTCTGCAGGAACAGATGCTTGATCTGGGTAGCCAGACTCTCATTGAGCAATAGTCGCTGTTGCTCCTTCTGATCACGCCCCACCCGGGCTGCGGAGACCCGGTGTTGTGTCCGACCGCCTTCAAACAGTTTCAGTTTGACCCCGATGCCCAGGGTCCAGGAGTTCCGGTTGGCATCCGTATCGAGTCCACCATCCAGATCGTTGTCAAATCCACCGACCGAGGCCATCAGTCCGACCATCGGGTAGTGATCGTTAGCTGCCTCTTCGATCTTCGCCTCATAGACATCGACTGCCAACTTCAGCTGTTGCGCCTGGGGATTGAAATCCAGTGCCTGCTCGACCAGGTTCTCCAGGGCATCCTGTGGAATGGTCACGGCATAGTCGGGATTCTCAAGACGAATCTCCGTTCGCCAATCCAGGCCCATGGCAAACGCCAGGGCTGCCAGGGCCGAGGCATGTTTGGCGGCCAGTTCAGCCTGGGTCGCTGAAGCGAGGGTGTAGGCCAGCTTGCTCTGCAGCAGATCCAGCTTGTTGACGGAATTCGAGCCGCCATCGTAGAACGCCTGGGTGATATCCCGTAATGCCTCAAAGGAAATGGAGATCTCCTCGGCGAGATCCTCCAACTGCTGGGTGTAGTGAGCCGCATAGAAATAGCGCTTCACATCCTGAACCACCTGCAGGTCGGTGCGTCGTACCTCCTGTGCGGCGATGTCCACCCCAAGTCTGGCCTGTTCGATCAGACTGGAGCGCTTGCCCCCGGTATAGAGGGGGTAGTTCATATCCAGAGAATAGAGGGTGGTGTCCCGTCCCAGGATATCGATCTCCTGGGCTGGCACGTCCACTGGCGGCAGCATACCCGGCATCAGATCGAAACGCTGTGCGGGGTACTCAAAATTGGCGTTTTCGTCCCGCCTTTGGAAGCTGGCATTCAGACTGAGGCTCGGCCAGTAGGCTGACTTGGCCTGTTGGTACTGCTCCTCGGCGATCTGCATGGATTGTTGGGAGATGGTCCTCAGACGATTGTTTTCCAAGGCCACGGCAATCGCCTGATCCAGATCATAGGCTTTGGCGGAAGATTCCGCAGTCGCGAGTGTGGGAAAAACAACCAGAAAAGCGGCGCTGAAGAGACTTGCCACAGTGAGTGTGAGTCTTTTTTTCAGCCGTTCATGGGGATCCAACGAGTGCTTCAGTAACGGCTCGATAGTCATGATGGCCTCTGCTTGGCGTCAGGTTCCGTCATGAACTCAGAACGCACGTAGCGTCTACAGATTAAAAAAGCGGCAACCCCCTGATTCCATAGGCTCCCTTGCATCTAGCAGTATAATATAACCATGCTTAATTATCACAACAAATCATTGAATTCTTATACTTAATGTAGGGGGATTTAAAGGAGTTTCTGAAGTTACCCGTAACGCTTCTCATTAACTAAGTTCAGGCCTGAATTTGGTAATCTTTAGAATAAAATAAGTAGTCTACTTATATCGATATCGGGTAAGTCTTTAACATCAGAGCGGCAACCACTCCTTGCCCTTGGCAAATGTCTGATCCAGAAACGCCCCCTGTATCCTGATCTTTTCAATATCCTGGTTCAGCGCGTCGTGTAAGGTTTGATTCAAGGTTGTTTCAAGCTTATTCAGTTGCTCAATCAGCAGCTCCCTGGCTGTTTTATTATCCTTAAGGGGATGGAATCGGGCGAAGGCCGGTGGTAGTTCAAGATAAGGAATGAGCAAATCCGGCAGATGGTGGGTTGCGGTCTGGTGAATATCGTGCACCACTTTGTCATGAGGATCGAAGCGATCCAGTCGTTTCAACAGATCACTCAGCACCAACCATACCCGGCTCAATGCATCAGCCGCCGGTGCTGATAGATGCGCTATGGCATGATCGATAAACTGCTCTGCCGCCTTCATCTCATCCTCCTTGAGAAGTTGGCTATCGAGATGCATGTCAACCTGCTTGGGTGCCAAACGGTAACCGACCGCATAGAGGCCCAATACGATCAAATACCAATAGTCATCAATGAGCCCCAGAAAGAAGAGCCCGACGCCCGCAAGCGCCAGGGTTGAACCCAGAATATTTGCCGTACTGTAGAGATAGAACAGCCAGGATCGAGTACGTCGCTTCATTGCTGATACTACTGATAACCGCGAATCTTCTTGAAGACCTGGGAGAGACTGTGCTTGGTCGAATCGAAGGCCCTGCCGCCGGTCAGATGCGCCAGTTTCTCCATCTCCTGTTTATCGGCACCGCCAAAGATTATGGGAAAGGTAGGTATCCCGGCATAATCGTCATGGTTCTGTCGATAGAGATCGCGGAACCCCCCGTAGCTGAGACCCTGGGTGTTCGCCCCGTCGGACAATAGTGCGATGGAGTAGAAACGGTCGCTATCCTGTGCCCTCGCCGTTTTGGCCAGTCCATAGGCGGAGTCCAGTGCTGAGTAGATAGCCGTGCCCCCATTGGCTACCAGCTGATTGATCTCATTTCGCAACTGCTGCAGCACCGGATCGTTGCCGATCCCTGACTCGATATCATAGGTCTGGCTCGCCATCGGTTGACTGCTGAAGGGCAGAATAATCACCTGCTCCCTGGCCCGAAAACGGGCAAACTTCCCGGTGATCGACTGATCGCCACCCGCCAGGTTGTGCATCGCCTGTTTCAACTGTTGAAGATTATCACCCCGCATGGAACCGGAGAGGTCGAGCACGAAGATTGAGGTGGAGGGCGCCCGCTGTTTATCCAGATAGGTCATCAAAATCTGATCCACGGTCTCGACCTTGCCGGGAAAGGGGAGCTCAAGCACCACCGCGTCGGGAAAACGTTTGTCGAGAGCCACGCCGGGTATCACCGGTCGCCGGGCAGTCTCTGACATCAGCCGCTGTTGCACTGGCTGCTGTTTGAAGTAGTCGATCAGCTTGCTGAATGCCTGCTGCTTCGCTTTGTTCAGTAGCAATAACGGATAGTCGGCGGTAATCACACCCTCTGGCGGGTAGATCAGACAGAGCGGCTCCCGCAGTTGACCCGATTCATTTAAGCCAATCAACACACTCTCATAGTTGAAGATGGCATCCACCTGGTGCTGTTCGGCGACAAACTTATCCGCCAGCCAACCGGAAGAGCCGGCAGTCAGTTTATGGCCACGGGCAAAACCACTCATGGCTTCATTATCGATCATATCCGGCTGCAGGGTCTCACCACCCGCCAGAGCACTCTGCACGCCGACCGTGGAGGAGAAGCCGCTGTTGGAGGAGGCTGGATTGGTCATTGCGTAGGTCAATTCACCCTGCGCCGCCTTGTCGGAGAACTCCTTCCAGGAGACCTGGGCGTTGTCGCACCAGCCCCAGCGGTCAGCAACACTCTTCTTCACCCCCGCCACCACTGGCGACAACATGATCTTCTCGGAACCGTGGATGAACTTCTGATTGGCCCGCCCCTCCAGCAGGGAGAGATACTTGGCATGGCTGAACCAGCCCATGTCGTAGTGGGCGCCCGACGCCAGAGTCTCCGCACCGTCCAGCGTGCCGGTGAAATGAAACTCGATCTCCACACCGGTTTCCCGTTTGATCTCATCCAGCATCGGCTTGATGTCTTTGAGTTCCGATCCGGCCAGAATGGAAACCTGCTCCACCGGACCTGAACAGCCGTTAAGCAATAGACTGAAAACAACAGATAGCAGCGTAAGATAGGCTTTCATCAGTTCTCTCCGATCGACAGCAGGTCTTGCGATCTTTCACCGATGCTTTTGGTCTCTTCAGCCCGCACCTTGTCCACATAGGTCTTGGCCTTGTCCACGGCTGTGGTGAGGGTATCCACCGACTGCTTCATGTTATCCAGGGCCTTGATCTTATAGTTGGCCATCTCATCCATGCTCACATAGATATCCTCAAAGGCCCGCTCCAGGGCGCCGATATCGACCATCGCCGAGGAGGCCTGGGCATGGATATCACTCGACTGCTGGCGAAGCTGCCTGGCGGTTCCCTCGATCAGATCGCTGGTGGTCTTGTTCATGGCGGTAACCTGGTCGAGCACCAGCTTCTGATTGTTCAACGCCTGAGCGACCATCACAGCGGTACGCAGGGCACTCACGGTGGTGGTGGTGGCCCGGTCCACACCCTTGATCAGTTCCAGGTTGTTCTTTCTCACCATATCCAGTGCCAGATAGCCCTGGATAGCCACCGCCAACTGGGTGAGGATGTCCTGATTCTTCTGCCTTACATAGAACAGCATCTCCTCGCGCACCACCCTGGCCTTCTCCGGATGCTGACCCTCGATCTCCGCCAGCCGGGCTTCCAGTTCACTATCGATCTGTTTGCCCAGATAGACATACTGTTCCATGCGACCCATGGTCTCCCAAAGCTTGGTCTTTTCGATTTCCACCGCTGCATTGTCCTTGCGCAGCTCATCCTGGCCGTTATAGAGGGACTGCAGGATCTGTTGAATATGGGTTTGAGCACTTTGATACTGACGGAAGTAACCGGTCAGCTTGTTGCCCAGAGGAATGAAACCTAATAGCTTACGGGGACTCAGCAGATCACCCTTTTTCGACGGATCCAGCCCCTCAACCGTCTCCCGCAGATTGATCAGGGAGGCGGCCACCGGAGAGCGGTCACCGAAGATGCCGTTCTCACCCATGCTGTTCACTGGACGATCAAGAAACCGGTTCGACATACTGGCGGCCTGCTTGATCTCTGCATTGCCCATGCTGTGAATCGATTCGACCTGTGCCTTGAATTCATCGCTCTGCACATCGCTGTTGAGGACCAGGTTGATGAACTCGTCAACCCGTTTGTTCAAAGCCTGCTTCTCTTCGTCTGTAACCGGCACCATGGCGATCGCCTGCTCATGGGTCACTTCCCTGACCGGCTCGGGAGGTGTCAATGTCTGTGGTGGCTCCAGGGTTTCTACTTCACTCATCGATACTCTCCAAGTTTGATTGATTAGTGTGCGCCGCCATAGTGATCCCGCTCGATGGTCTGTATCATCGACTCGATCACTTCATAACTGGGTGGTTCAATCACGTTTACCAGGCTGGCTGGAACCTGCAGTTTGCGGGATTGGATGAAGCTGTCGAACCCCGCCCTGTCGCTGTTACGCCAGCCATGTTCGATCATCAAACCTTGCAGGGTCGGGTCCGTGGTCAGTACCTGACCGAACTGCTCTCCTGGCTCGCTGAGCGCCACCAATACATGCTTGGTGTAGAGAGTCGGTTCTGGATAGAGCAGCCGCATATCCCCTCTCAGCTGACTCTGACTGGCCGCATAGAGATACTGGGCCTCATAGGCCATAACCATCGGCGCCTTACCGATCCCCATGATCAGATAGTCGTTGAAGGGAACGGCGGAACTGTGCTCCGTATAGCCCTGGCGGATGAACAGATTGGCCAACCGATCCACCAGTGCGTCGGCCTGCGTCGTGTTCTCCACAACCGCTTCATCGTTGAACAGATAGGAGGCCAGGGCGAGATACATGGCCGCAGAGTTGGAGCGGCGGATGTCGGTAGAGTTGATCAGAATCGATTTTCGGGCCTGGTAACTCTCATTCTGTGGCAGATCGGTCCAGCGCTTACCCTGCTCGATGATTTCGAGCAGTTTCTTCATGTCGATCAGGTAGTAGATATTGTCCCGCATCCTGGCGATGCCGTTGGCTTCGAGGATTTTGGCGATCGACTCCCAGGAGGCAACCACCATTGGCGTAAAGGCCACCTGGTAACTCTTGCGGGCCTGGTTCTCCCTGGAGATCTTCTCTGCAGCCGGCACACCGGCGGGAAAGGCAAAATCCCAGTTATTGAGATCGTGCCGGGTGGCGATTTCCCGGGATCCGGACTTCTTCACCTCAACCTCGAGACCCTTGTTTGCAAAGGCTTCGATCACCCTTGGATCCTGAAAAAAGGCCAGCTTTTCCGAGCCGATCAACCCGCGCACGGTGACCTTGTTGAGCTGGCTCAACTGTTTATCGGCAGAAACATAGATAGCGGCAGCGACACCCACCACCAACAACCCTGTTAAAAGGGGACCGACAATCTTTCTCATCTCTACTCCAAAACCAACCGCTGAAGGCCAAACATCCCGCATACGGGCTGGTGATCCGGCCACAGGAGAGGCCAAACCTCGCCAGCAAAGGTGACTCCATATTACTAATTGAGTAGGTTACTCGAATATTGTTAAAGAGACGACGATCTGAGGGAGCTGTCATCGAATGGTAATTTTTCTGCAATATTCCGTTCATATGAGCCATCGCCGCAAGCTTGTCGAGCAATCTGACAACTCACTCGATCTGACTGACCAGTTACACAGATTGCTAGATAGTTAATCCTGGATGCCCATGTTCTTTCAACATACGAGGTAGACAGACCTCTTAAACCGTATTCTCATCTGATATCGAGGAACGATTTCAATCCCAAGCCAAGGAAAGCACTCGCGCTTGTTGAATCTCACCTACTCCCATCTTGTCTCACAATGCGTGTCTGAGTGGGGCTCATCTCGATTCGATTATGAATGAACCATAAGCTGCAAAACTCGCCTTTTATACGCCTAACCTCAATCGCACTCCATATCTTTTCAATTAATACGCTGGCATATTATTCTTCAAGAATTATGTTAAAGCCACCATATATCAGTCGTTTACCATCAAATGGCATTGGATTTTGGTCCTCCTGCATTCTTGGGTCTTCCATAGTCTTCTGCCATGCTTCGTCTCTTACATTTTTTGATGGCCAGACAACCCAAGAAAACACCACCGTTTCGTTAGCTTTACACTTTACTGACATTGGGAATGAAGTTACTTCACCATCAGGTATATCATCTCCCCACGTCTCAACGACTTTCAGTGCGCCATAGTCCTTAAATACCGTTGCAGAAACTTTTGCATGAGCAATATATTCATCTTTTTTGTCACTAGGTACTGCTGCGATAAAACCATCTACATAAGACATTTTCCTCTCCTTGAGTAGGTTAATCTGATGATCTAATTTTGCGGCATATACTATTGTAGTAAAGGGTAGCCAAAGCGCAGCACAAGCTATCCCGACGCACAATTTCGAATAACACTTACCACCTTATTGAATATAAGCAGGGATGCCATAGAGCACAGCCCCCACCAAAAAATAAACAGTGAGCCCAATAGACGCTTTGTTCCTTGGATCATAAAACACTAACTGCTGAGCCGCCCTAAACAACCATAATAGTGAAATAAGAATGAGCAGTGTATTGCCAAGTTGAGTGTTTAAAAGCTCATCGGCATGAAAAAAAGAGATATACGCAAATATAGCGAATATGAATGTTATACTTATATTAAGTACTTGAATCGTTGATTTATTAACTCTGTTGAGTGACATCAGTGTTTCTGGCCATTTGAATATTCGCCAAAACAGCACATGGAATACAATGAGTGCAACCATGTAAATTCCGCCACTAATAATCAGTGCTTCGTTCATTTTTCTATAGTTTTTATCGACAACGGGCCGTATATTGCTACAAATTTGGCAACCAGGCAATCTGACCTACAAACCGCATACCCACTTTGAATTCAAGAAGTGGTGTCAGACCTGAGCCAAGCAAAGCGCTCATCTCTCTTGATGCTACACCCTACCACCATTCGATTAGGTCTCTTTGTCGTCATTTAAATCGTTCTTCATTTCTGTGATGAGTTAAATCCTACCTTTTTTAGAGTGGGTTTCTTTGTTGATTCTTCTGTATCGTGCAGTTCATAACCTCCGTACCGCGTTGCTCAACGACGCGATGATTTTTCGAGTTGATGGACTCAGGTACTTCGACAGAAATAATCCAGCCACATCAATTTACACTCATTTTCTATGATTTTAACCAAGCTCTCTACAACCATGGCGATCGAACTTTTAAAGTCACCCCGTACTCCAACCAAATAATTGCAGACCCTGATCAATCCAGCTCGTTTTAGTTGCTCAGGACGATATTTCAGGCATTTTTCCTGGTCTGTCAAACCGATTAGAATAGAAGTGAAGACATGGAGATGAAGTATCTCGTACGAATTGCAGCAATGGTGTTACTCACGGCGATTGGAGCCAAGCAAGTCATGGCGATTGAAGAAGCTCAGTATGATGTGGTCCAGAAAGAGAGCGATTTCGAGATTCGTGACTATGCACCACACATTCTTGCCGAAACCTTTGTTACCGGTGCTATGGAAGATGCAGGGAAGGCCGCTTTTGGGCATCTTTTTGACTACATATCCGGCAATAACCAGTCTCGTAAAGAGGTTACGATGACGGCGCCGGTTGGGCAGCAGCCTGCCGGTGAAAAGATCAAAATGACCGCGCCGGTTGGACAGCAGCCAGACAGTGAAGGTTGGGTTGTCAGTTTCATGATGCCAAGTGAATTTACGATTGAAACACTTCCCATACCAAATGATTCAAAGGTTACACTACGTGAAGTTCCGCCCCAACGGATGGCTGCAATACGCTACTCAGGATTCTGGAGCGAGAGCAGCTATATTGAACACAAAACAGAACTTCTGCAGTGGATAGAAGAGGCAGGGCTAACCATCACCGGCGAGCCTGTCTGGGCCAGATATAATGCTCCGTTCACACCCTGGTTTATGAGAAGAAACGAAATCCTAATACCAGTTAGGGGAGCAGCCAAAACAGCCACCGTGAGCCATCGACTTGATGCACCATAATCAGCACAGTAACGGGAGCTAACGATAAGCGTAACCGGACTAATAATGTGGTGCGACAAAGGAGCACCGCTTTATTGGCTCCCAGTTTGGGCGTATGTTAGGTTAATTCCTTTAGCTATACGTTTTTCTCCAGCCTTCCACTTCCAATACTTCAAGTTCAAAAAATGGATTAAATTTTCGTAGTTCTTCAATTACATCATCGTAATTAGGGTTACCGGGGCCACCTAACCCCAGATTACGAGAAATTGATATTCGCTTGTCATCTTTCAATACCAGTTCCAACTGCAACCTGGTGGCTGGTCGTTTTAACTTATGTATCGGTCTCATCTTATAAACTTCAAGCCTAAGTATATCCGGAATATAAACATTTCCTATTGACGCGCTATCACCTGCATGGTCATTCCAGATAAGATTTTTATCTTCTCGATATAGAATATAACTTGTATTTCTAAATGAAAACCAAAAACCACCCATTAGAAAGAGCAATGGAACCGTCCATTTTATTAGTTCGGCCTCTTCCCTGTACAACATGAAAGCCGAAAATCCTGATATCAAAATAAATATTGGGCCAAGTAATCTATAAGATCCTTTTCGCAAAATCTTACAGTCATTTCTTATGGTTGTTGACATGTGTTAATAAACTCGTTTGTACCTAACGAGGATGTAGAAAAACCCCAACACAAAAGCCGCAGCTCTTACATCCAAAA
>JAHRHW010000338.1 GCA_019100305.1 Candidatus Thiodiazotropha taylori
TCTTCCATGATGCGCAGCTGGTCATCCAGGTCCTTGCGTACCCGGTCCAGCTCTACCTGTTCGATCTGCAGGGCGCGAGCATCTTTCTCGACGCCGTCACGGGTAAAGACCTGTACGTCGATAACGGTACCGACCATACCTGAGGAGACCCGCAGGGAGGTGTCTTTCACATCAGACGCCTTCTCACCGAAGATCGCTCTGAGCAGCTTCTCTTCCGGGGTCAACTGTGATTCACCTTTGGGGGTGACCTTACCGACCAGGATGTCACCTTCGCGCACCTCAGCACCGATATAGATGATGCCAGACTCATCCAGTTTGGAGAGGGCAGCTTCACCCACATTCGGGATATCGCCGGTGATCTCTTCAGGGCCCAGCTTGGTATCCCGGGCCATACAGGTCATCTCTTCGATGTGGATCGAGGTGAAACGATCCTCCTGCACGACACGTTCGGAGATGAGGATGGAGTCCTCGAAGTTGTAACCGTTCCAGGGCATGAAAGCGACCCGCAGGTTCTGTCCCAGGGCCAGTTCACCCAGATCGGTGGAGGGGCCATCAGCCAGCACGTCGCCACGGGCGATCACATCTTCCACATTCACCAACGGCCGCTGGTTGATGCAGGTGTTCTGATTGGAGCGTGTGTATTTGGTCAGATTGTAGATATCGACACCGGGTTCGCCGGCTTCGGTCTCATCATCATTGACTCGCACCACGATACGCGCGGCATCGACAGATTCGATCACGCCACCACGTTTGGCCACTACGGTGACACCGGAGTCAACCGCCACGACACGCTCAATACCGGTACCCACCAAAGGTTTTTCAGCACGCAATACTGGCACCGCCTGGCGTTGCATGTTGGACCCCATCAGCGCGCGGTTCGCATCATCGTGCTCCAGGAAGGGGATCAGCGAGGCCGCAACCGAGACGATCTGTTTCGGTGACACGTCGATGTACTGCACCTTGTCCGGTGATGAGAGGGTGAACTCATTCTGGAAGCGGGAAGAGACCAGTTCATCCGCCAGGTAGCCCTTCTCATCCAGAGAGGCATTCGCCTGGGCGATGACATAGCGCCCCTCTTCAATCGCCGAGAGATAGTCGATCTGATCGGTAACCTTGCCATCATCCACTTTACGGTAGGGGGTTTCGAGAAAACCGAAACGGTTGGTTCTCGAATAGACCGCCAGTGAGTTGATCAAACCGATGTTCGGTCCTTCAGGGGTCTCAATCGGGCAGACTCGACCATAGTGGGTCGGATGGACGTCACGTACTTCGAAGCCGGCACGTTCACGGGCCAGACCGCCCGGGCCGAGAGCCGAAACACGACGTTTGTGGGTAACCTCAGAGAGCGGATTGTTCTGATCCATGAACTGGGAAAGCTGACTGGAGCCGAAAAACTCTTTGATGGCGGCCGATACCGGTTTCGCGTTGATCATCTCCTGAGGCATAAGGCCTTCGGATTCCGCCTGAGTCAGACGCTCTTTCACAGCACGTTCGACACGCACCAGGCCGACCCGGAACTGGTTCTCCGCCATCTCACCGACACAACGGATTCGACGGTTACCCAGGTGATCGATATCGTCTACCACGCCGTTGCCGTTACGAATGTTGATCAACTCCTTGAGTACATCAACGATGTCCTCTTTGGAGAGCACGCCTTCACCGGTCTCATCATCACGACTCAGACGGCGGTTGAATTTCATCCGTCCAACCGCAGAGAGATCGTATCTTTCCGCTGTGAAGAACAGATTATTGAACAGGTTCTGCGCGGCCTCTTTGGTTGGCGGCTCACCAGGACGCATCATTCTGTAGATCTCGACCTGGGCTTCAAGCTCATTGGTGGTCGGATCGATACGCAGGGTTTCTGATAGGAAGGGGCCGTGATCCAGATCATTGGTAAACAGGGTTTCCAGCTTCTTCACCCCGTTCTCGACCAACTTATCGAAAATCTCTTCGGTGATCTCGGAGTTGGCTTCAGCAACCAGCTCACCGGTCTGCTTATCGACCACATTGTGCGCCAGCACCTTGCCATAGACAAACTCACGCGGCACATCGAGTTTATTGACGCCTGCCTTCTCCAGCTCGCGAATATGGCGGGCGGTGATGCGTCGACCGGTCTCGACAAGCACCTTGTCGCCGGTTTTAATGTCAAAGCTGACTGTCTCGCCACGCAGTCTTTCCGGTACCAGATCCAGTTTCACGGTACGTTTGGTCAGACTGAAACTGTCAGTCTCGAAGAACATGTCCAGGATCTCTTCGGTCTCATAACCCAGGGCACGCAGCAGAATGGTGGCCGGAAGCTTGCGACGACGGTCGATACGTACGAACACGTTATCCTTGGGATCGAACTCGAAATCGAGCCAGGAACCACGATAGGGAATCACCCGGGCAGAGAACAGCAGCTTGCCCGATGAGTGAGTCTTACCCCGGTCATGATCGAAGAACACGCCAGGTGACCGGTGCAGCTGGGAGACGATTACCCGCTCGGTACCATTGATCACGAAAGTACCGGTGTCGGTCATCAGGGGCAGTTCCCCCATGTAGACTTCCTGCTCACGGATATCCTTGACCACTTTGGAGCCTGCCGGGGCCTCTTTGTCATAGATAACCAGGCGAACCAGCACGCGCAGAGGAGCGGCATAGGTGGTACCGCGAAGCTGACACTCCCTGACGTCGAATACAGGCTCACCAAGCTTGTAGTTCACATACTCGAGAACGGCATTGCCGGAATAACTCGTTATCGGCATTACCGACTTGAATGCGGCATGCAACCCGAGTTCCTGGCGATCGTCGGCTGCCACACCGTCCTGAAGAAAGCTCCGATAGGAGTCAATCTGTGTTGCAAGTAAAAACGGAACATCCAGAATACTGGGTCGTTTACCGAAGTCTTTACGGATTCGCTTCTTTTCGGTGAAAGAATAGGCCATGCTGCCATCCCTCAGTGTCTTACGCTTGGTGGTTGCGATGAGGACCGGGCAAACCGCGCCGAAATCACCATCGCTTCAAACTGTCTCCTGACTTATTGGCTCAGGGAACCGGCTTTAGAGAGATACAGATCCAGTTTATGTCAGAATCACTCTCTTAAAGCACATTATGCAAGCGGGAAAAGGCCGGTGGCATTACACCACCAGCCTCAACCGCGCTTGTCTACAGACGATCGAGACGAGAATCTTATTTGATCTCGGCTTTAGCGCCCGCCTCTTCAAGCTGCTTCTTGGCCTCTTCGGCCTCTTCCTTGCTGACGCCTTCCTTCAAGGTTGAAGGTGCGCCTTCTACAGCTTCTTTTGCCTCTTTGAGGCCCAGACCGGTCATGCCGCGTACCGCTTTGATGACAGCAATCTTGTTGCCACCGATCTCTGCCAGTACTACGTCGAATTCGGTCTTCTCTTCAGCGGCAGCCGCATCGCCACCACCAGCTGCTGCAGGTGCAGCAGCCACAGCGGCAGCTGCGGATACGCCAAACTTCTCTTCCATTGCCTCGATCAAAGCGACAACGTCCATTACGGACATTTCGGCAATTGCGTCGAGAATCTCTTCTTTAGAAACGGCCATTGATTAACTCCTGAAAAAATTTTGTACGATAACTTTGTGTTTGATAAAGCCGATTAGGCCGCCTCTTTGGCGTCCTTGATCGCTGCCACAGTCCGGACCAGCTTGCCAGGTACCTCGTTGACGGTACGAGCCAGTTTCTCGATCGGTGCCTTCATGACCGCCATCAGCAAGCTGATAGCCTGATCATAGGTCGGCATCTTGGCCAGGGTATCGATATCACTTGGGGCAAGCATTTTGCCGCCGATGGATACCATCTTGACCTCGAGAAGCTTATGCTCCTTGGCAAAGTCCTTAATGACACGTGCGGCGGAACCCGGGTCTTCCTGTGAGAAGGCCAGGATCAACGGACCCGTCAATCCTTCCTGCATACAGGCAAAATCCGTATCCTCTACAGCACGCTTGGCCAGGGTGTTTCTGACTACCCGCAGGTAGACACCGTTGTTACGTGCTTCACGACGCAACAGGGTCATCTGCTCCACAGTCAGTCCACGATACTCAGCTGCAACAGCTGACAGTGCACTGCTGGCCACATCATTGACTTCGGCAACGATGGCTTTCTTCTGCTCAATATTGAGTGCCAAAGTCGTCACCTCCTGATAATGGGGAAAGTTCTCATTTCCCAACACACACTACACGACACCGAAGTGCCGCAACCTAACGCACGCCATCACCAGGTTAAATCCTGATTGGGGGCGCACCATCTGCGCAGGCAGGATTAAGCATGTAAACCATGCGCCTGCGGTCTTTGACAGCACCGGATTTCCGGTACCCCAAAGTTCAAAAAGGGGCAATGGAGCCGACTGACTCCATGCCCCGGCAGTTCATTAAATAGCCAGCGTAGCCTGATCCAGAATCAGACCAGGCCCCATGGTGGAAGAGACGGTTATCTTACGCAGATAGACGCCTTTCGCTGAACTCGGTTTTGCTTTGACCAGCGCAACCAGCAGAGACTCCAGGTTCTCTTTCAGCTTTTGCGCTTCAAAATCGACCTTACCGATCGAGCAGTGAATGATGCCTGCTTTGTCGGTACGGTAACGTACCTGGCCTGCTTTTGCGTTCTGTACGGCCTCGGCCACATTGGGTGTGACAGTGCCCACTTTGGGATTAGGCATCAGGCCACGAGGACCGAGAATCTGGCCCAGCTGACCCACAACGCGCATCGCATCGGGAGAGGCAATCACTACGTCGAAATCCATGTTGCCGGCTTTGATGTCTGCTGCCAGATCTTCAAAACCGATAACATCTGCGCCAGCCTCTTTGGCTGCATCAGCATTAGCACCTTGTGCAAATACGGCAACACGCACAGTTTTACCTGTGCCGTGAGGCAGTACAGAGGCACCACGCACAACCTGGTCGGACTTGCGCGCGTCCACACCCAGGTTGACACTAACGTCCACAGACTCGCTGAATTTGACGGAAGAGACCTCTTTCAGCAGATTGAATGCATCTTCAGCTGCATGCAACTTACCCGGCTCAACCTTTTCACGAATCGCTTTTGCTCGCTTGCTCAAC
>JAHRHW010000339.1 GCA_019100305.1 Candidatus Thiodiazotropha taylori
ACCCTGAAAGAGGTGGTTGAGCGGGGTGGTGTATCGCCCGCCGCTCAAGTACTGCATGTTGGGCAACCTGCGGTGACCAAACGGCTGCGCAGTTTGGATAGCTGTTACGGGGTCGCCCTGATGCATCGAGAGGGGAGACGCCTGGAACTGACCCCGGCGGGTGAAAAAGTCTATGAATATGCCTGTCTGGTACTCGATCATCAGCTCAGCTTGCTGGACGATATCGACTCCCTCTGCAGCGGGCAGAACCGGCTGCGTCTTGAGGTTAACTTTGCCATCGGTGAGCATATGCTGCCTGGTCTTCTGCTCAGGTTCGCCGAACTCTATCCCCAGTACAATATCGAGAGTCGCATGGGTTATTCGCGACACATACAGCGACGCCTGGCAACCGGTTTGTCCGATCTTGCGCTGTTGGAACAGGCCCCGGATCATCCCGATATTCTGGTGCAGAAGTGGCTTGACGATGAGTTGGTACTGGTATGCGGTCCTGACCATCCCCTCTGGGGTTGTGGATTGCTGCCGGTAACCGGTCTGGAAAAACTTCACTATGTGCTCCGGGAAGCCCGCTCTTCAATGCGTCTGACCCTGGACAAGGCGCTGAAAGATGTTGGTGTCGGAAGTCTGCCGGTGACCATGGAAGTGGGTTCTACCGATACAATCGTGGAGATGTTGCAGCACGGTCGGCATGTCAGCTTCCTGCCGCGATTCACCGTTGATGACGGATTGCGGAACGGTTCACTCTACCACATCAAGATCCAGGGTCTCAGGATCAAACGAACACTCTGGATTGCCCGTACCCGATCCAATCTGAATAACGATGTGGCCGAAGCCTTCATCTCACTGTTACGCGGAACTTGAAGCATCGCTCAAGGCAACAGAATTCTCTCCCCATTTTTTCCGCTGAAGTTGCACCCTGTATCGCTGCCTGTTATTCGCCACGCTTGCCGATTGAAGCTGTAGGCTGTGACCCCGGATTGGCTCATTGGCTGCTCTGAATCGTCTTCCCTATACGTGACATTTTGTCATTCCGATATCCATTGTTGTCATTATTTGTCGTTATTTTCCCGGCCGTTTTTCGAATGCGATTCTCACTCATAAATTAGTTGTAGAAAAAATATTTCCCAACTACTCTAGGAAAAAACCGACGGTTAAATACACAGATACATAATATTTCAAAACTACTGTGTATGTACTTTTTTCATAGTCAATCCATATTCGGCTGTCGGCATAATTGTGCCTGACCAGTCAATATTATCATCGCTAAAACATTCGGTGCTGCCGACTGTTTTGTATCAATTTTAGACTCAACCTGAATTGTTGTGCCTGTCATATGCGGGTATGTCATGAAGGAAGGAGAATAAAAGCATGCAGAGATCCCTGCTTATTGACGCGGATAAGTGCACAGGATGTGTCCAGTGCGAAATGGCCTGTTCCTATGAAAATGAGGGAATCTTCAATCCCTCGAAATCGAGGATTCGGGTCTTTACCTTTCACCATGAAGGTCGTTTTGTACCTTACACCTGTACACAGTGTGCTGAAGCCTGGTGCATGCAGGCCTGCCCGGTCGATGCTATCTCACTGGATGTGAATAGCGGTGCCAAAGTGGTCAGTGCCTCGTTGTGCGTTGGCTGCAAGGTCTGCACCATTGCCTGTCCTTTCGGTACGGTCAACTACAGCACCGCTACCGGCAAGGTAATCAAGTGTGATCTGTGCGGTGGCGATCCAGCTTGTGCCAAGGCCTGCCCGACAGGGGCCATCACCTATGTGGATGCGGATCAGACCGGATTTGACAAAATGCGCCAATGGGCAGGTAAAACTGACGCTGGCTCGACAGCTACAGCGTAATCGGGGGGTACTCAATATGTCTTGGTCAGGAAAATTACTTCGGGTAAACCTCACAAACGGCACTTGCACTTCGGAAGCCTTGAACATGGCATGGGCGCAGGAGTATCTGGGTCAGCGCGGCCTGGCGAGCAAATATCTTGTTGAAGAGATCGATCCAAAGGTCGATCCACTGAGTCCTGATAACAAAATGATCATGACCACCGGTCCATTGACAGGCACCATGGCGGCGACCGGGGGTCGCTACTCAGTAGTCACCAAAGGTCCGTTGACCAACTGCATCGCCTGTTCCAACTCCGGTGGATTCATTGGTGCTGAGATGCATAACGCTGGCTGGGATATGATCATTTTCGAAGGTCGCTCAGCCAATCCTGTCTATCTCTATCTGGTCAACGATCAAGCGGAACTGCGTTCGGCGGATGAGATCTGGGGTAAAAGTGTCTGGGAGACTGACGAGTGGCTGCATGCGACCCATCAGGATCCGATGCTGCGAATTGCAGCGGTAGGTCGTTCTGCTGAGGAGGGCTGCCTGTATGCGGCGATCGTCAATGATCTGCATCGTGCCGCCGGACGTTCCGGTGTGGGTACGGTGATGGCGTCGAAAAACCTTAAAGCGGTTGCCATACGCGGTACCCAGGGGGTAGGCAATATCAAAGACCCGGCGAAGTTTATGCAGGCGGTCAATGCAGGCAAGCAGGTGTTGGCAGATAACGCGGTCACCGGACAGGGTCTACCGACCTACGGCACCCAGGTACTGATGAATGTGATCAATGAGATTGGCGCCCTGCCTACCCGAAATATGAAAGAGGTACAGTTCGAAGGGGCGCAGAACGTTTCCGGAGAGGCGATGCATGAGAATCGGCCCACCGACGGTAAACCAAATCTAACCACCAACGCAGGTTGCTTCGGCTGCACCATCGCATGTGGGCGTATTTCAACGGTCGACAAAGGACACTTCTCGGTAGAGAACAAGCCTCAGTATTGGGGCAATTCCGGTGGTCTTGAGTATGAAGCCGCCTGGGCACTGGGCCCGGATACCGGTGTCGATGATCTGGATGCACTGACCTATGTGAACTTCATCTGTAACGAGGATGGTTTCGATCCCATCTCGTTCGGTTCTACGGTCGCAGCGGCTATGGAGCTCTACAAAATCGGCGCCATCAGTGCGGCGGAGACCGGCGGACATGAGCTTAAGTTCGGTTCTGCTGAGAGTCTGGTGTGGGCCGTGGAGACGCTGGTCAGCGGAGAGGGGTTTGGTAAGGATCTCGGTCTGGGATCGAAGCGGCTTTGTGAAAAGTATGGCCATCCCGAACTCTCCATGACTGTCAAAGGTCAGGAGTTCCCGGCTTACGATCCACGGGGTATCCAGGGTATGGGATTGGCTTACGCCACATCCAACCGTGGGGCCTGTCATCTGAGAGGCTATACCGTTGCTTCCGAAGTACTGGGTATTCCTGAGAAGACCGATCCATTGGCGACCGAAGGCAAGGCCGGTCTGGTGAAGGCGTTTCAGGATGCCACGGCGGCGGTGGACTCCAGTGGCCTCTGTCTGTTTACCACCTTTGCCTGGTCCCTGGAGGATATTGCGCCTCAGGTGGATGGCGCCTGTGAGGGTGAGTGGACTGCTGAGCGGATGGCAGAACTGGGTGAGCGGGTCTGGAACATGGAGCGGGAGTTCAATCTGAAGGCGGGATTGACCGCTGCAGACGACACTCTGCCGAAACGTCTGCTCAAGGAAGCAGCGAATGTGGGGCCTGCCCAGGGTCGGGTCAACGACCTGGATCAGATGCTGCCCGAGTACTATGAGCTACGCGGCTGGAGCACTGATGGGGTGCCGACAGATGAGACTCGAAAGCGTCTCGGTCTGGGTTAAACAATCGCTGAAGATTGCTCATGGTCGTGCCCCCCCTCCAAGGGGGCACGGATTTAGGAGGTTAGTGAATGCATTATGTTGTCATCGGCGCAGGTCCGGCAGGCGTTACCGCCTGCGACACCTTGCGTGAACAGGATCCCCAATGCCGTATTACGTTGATCGGTGGCGAACCGGAGCCACCCTATTCTCGAATGGCGATCCCCTATGTGATGGTTGAGAAGATCGAAGAGCATGGTACCTATCTGAGGCAGAACGACAGCCATTATGCTGAACAGCAGATTGAGATGGTCGATGGACCGGTTAAGCGGGTCGATCCTCAGAGCCGACGGGTCGTGCTGGAGAGCGGTTCCGAGGTGGAGTATGACCGTTTGCTGATTGCCACCGGAGCAACGCCATTGAAGCCACCGATACCGGGTATCGATCTGCCCGGTGTGCACAACTGCTGGACCATGGCGGATACCCGGGCAATCGTGGAACGGGCCAGGCCTGGCAGCTCCGTGGTCTTGATTGGTGCCGGTTTCATCGGCTGCATCATACTTGAAGCCCTGGTGATGCGGCAGGTCAAACTGACGGTGGTGGAAAAGGCACCGCGGATGGTGGCCAGAATGATGGACCAAGTGGCCAGTGAGCTACTGCAGGGCTGGTGTGAGAGCAAAGGGGTGGATGTGCACACCAATGCCGGGGTAACCAGCATCACTCAGCAGGGTGATGGGTTACAGCTCTCTGTGGATAATGGGGAGAATCTGACTGCTGATCTGGTAATCACGGCGATGGGGGTACGGGCCAATACCGAGTTTCTCGAAGGTTCGGGCATCGAGATCAATGACGGTATCGTGGTCAATTCCCACTTTCAGAGCAACTTTCCGGATATCTATGCGGCCGGCGACGTGGCCCAGGGTTTGGACTTCTCCACTGGTCAGAACCAGGTGCAGGCGATTCAGCCCACTTCGGTCGAGCATGGCCGGATGGCGGCGATCAACATGGTCAGTGATGCAGCCGTCGAGCATCGCGGCAGTCTGAATATGAATGTGCTCGACACCCTAGGGCTGATCTCATCCTCCTTCGGACAGTGGATGGGGGTGGATAATGGTGAACAGGCAGTGTTGCTCGATCGGGAAAACTACCGCTATCTGCGGCTTGAGTTCGACGGGGACTACCTGGTTGGTGCCAGCAGTCTGGGGCACACCCAACATATCGGTGTACTACGCGGGCTGATTCGTAGCCGGGTTCCACTGGGGGAGTGGAAAGCACGCTTGATGAAGGACCCAACCCGGTTGATGGAGGCCTATCTTGGTTGTGTGGTGTCAGCGTGATTCAGG
>JAHRHW010000340.1 GCA_019100305.1 Candidatus Thiodiazotropha taylori
ATTCCCTAAAACCATTGACCTCAATATAACGATGTCATAATATTATAAACGATGTGGGAATTATTTCCCATTTCTTAAGGGAACCTTAAGAAAGCCTAAGAACTGCTGGGCAACAAGGCAGCAAGGCTACATGCAGTAGAAGTACCCAAAACTAAGAATAGTAATAACTTAAAGCACTAAAATGGAGCTGGTGCATCATCCTATACCTTGCTAAGGAGGAATGGCATGAGAAAAACAGCAATCCTGGGTAGTATTTTTGCCTCACTTGCCCTGTTAGCCACATCTGCAATGGCAGACATCGCCAACACATCACATGACCTTCGCAGTCAAACCACACTTTTGACCCAGGCTGGTAATACGCAGATCTGCGCTTACTGCCACACGCCCCATAATGCCAGTACCACTAACAGTACGACCCCATTGTGGAATCATCAAGATACGGTGGCCACTTACACCATGTACAGCAGTCCCTCACTGGATATGACCATTGCCGGTTCACCGGCGGGCGTCTCCCTTGCGTGCCTAAGCTGCCATGATGGTACAGTTGCTGCTGATCAGCTGATCAATTTTCCAACTGGTATTACTGGACCCGATGGAATCTTTTTCCTGGGTGACAGCCTTGGTACAGACCTGAGCAACGACCATCCGATCTCCCTGACCTATAACGCAACTCAGGATCCTGATTTTGTTGCCGCTGTAAATTCCCAGGTCAATGGTCTTCAGCTGTTCGGTGGAACCGGAGATCAGGTCGAGTGTGGTACTTGCCATTCGGTGCATGACAATACCAATGAGCCGTTCCTTCGTATGAGCAATGCCGGAAGCGCACTCTGTCTGGCCTGCCACATTAAGTAATCACCCAGCGTATCGATCCCGTAATTCACATGGGGATTAGAGAGACAATAAGCACAACCAGGATAATAGCCTTTATCCTGGTTGTGCCTTGTCTGTTATTAATTGCTTCCTGCAGCACCGAGACCAAGCAGGTATTTTTCGATATCCAGCCACCGACGGCCAAAGAGCTGGCTGAGCAGGAATTAAAACGACAAACTGCACTGATTGAAGCTCAAACACAAGGATTGAAAAAAGGCCAATCAGGAAATTTCTCTGCTGGTTACTTCCAACAACCTGTTGATACCGGCCCAAGACCCGATATTGAGTCGATCAAAGAATGGGACAAGGTGGAGGAAATCCTACCCAAAGACGAAGAAGATAATGTCGACTGGTCCATGGCGCTGAAACAGGGAATGATACGTCCACGTCCCGGCAAAGACCCTCGTGCCTTGTGGGCTAAAGCCTTCCAGTGGGATTTCATCATTCCAGGTGAGGAACGGGAAGACGATGCTTTCTTTCCCCACTCTGCTCACACCGAGTGGCTTGGGTGCAAGAACTGCCATAATCCCACGCTCTACCCCTATCGAAGAAATCCTGCAACGATGAAAGAGATGAAGCGAGGGGCATCCTGCGGTGCCTGTCACGGTAAAAAGAAAGTTTCATTCTCTCTGAAAGCATGCGACCGCTGCCATATCAACAGTGACGATGAGGACGAGGAAGAAGAAGACGAATAATCTATAGGACACTACCGCTGTAGTGTGCTTTCAGGGTAAATAATTGGTGAAGGTATGCGCAAGTACACTTGTGTTCTAACAACAACATTAATCTGTCTTTTCTTATACGGCACATTGCTGACCGCAGCCCCTGGTGATATTCAATACACTCGTGAAGGTGGTGATCCTGAAAAACTGAAATCTTTCCCACCATCAATCTTTCCTCATTGGATCCATCGACTCAACTACCGTTGTGATGCCTGTCACAATTCGATATTTGAGATGAAAACCGGGACTACTACGATCAACAAGGATGTAATGAAAGAAGGCAAGACCTGCGCTGTTTGCCATAATGGCACAGATGCCTTTGACGACGGATTTGCCAATTGTAACCGCTGCCACCTGCTCGAAGAGCAGTAGACACCATGCTTCCCAAGGAGGTCATGACAAGATCCATGATGCCTCTGGCATTGCTTTGGTTGCTTTCCACGATTAGTTTTCT
This sequence comes from Candidatus Thiodiazotropha taylori, assembly GCA_019100305.1. Lineage (GTDB taxonomy): Bacteria > Pseudomonadota > Gammaproteobacteria > Chromatiales > Chromatiaceae > Thiodiazotropha. Next base: position 2,047 of record JAHRHW010000340.1, read on the forward strand.
TTGGAGTGACAGACTCGCTGCGGAATCAAACAGAAGTTTCGTACTCTACCCCACTGAATTGGATGCGGTGGTGAAATTTGATGGCACTAAGACACAGAATGGATTCGAATCTGAAGAGATTGAGTGGCAGGCAGGCTTGAGAATTGCCCAGATGGGATATCTGTTGGATCCCAGGATTGCCTGGTTTCTCATCGACATCGAACCACTCTATACCTGGACTGAACTTGAAACCGACGACACTGTTGAGGAATACGATGGTGAACTGTTCAACTACCTGCTTCAGACCAGCCTACTGCAAGGAACACCTGGCCCTTTTGGACTGGATCTATCCGCACAAAAGAATACCAGCCTGAATACCGGCTCACTCGGTAGCCGTTTCGACACTGATATCGAGTCTTATCGCGCAACTCTCAACTGGAAAAATTCAGCCTTTCCAATGAGCCTCTCTTACGAAGAGAAGACGCTTGACGAAGAGTTTCGCTCAAGCCTGACGAATCCGGTTACCGAACGCGACGAACTCTTGAAAAGTTGGAATCTGAAGGGACGAAGCAGCAAACTGAGTGTCCACCTTACCCATGACGAACTGGATGACCGTATCATTTCAAGAAACCAGGATTACGAGCTGGACAGAGCGAATATCTCACACCATCTACTATGGGGACGAAACAGTCAGCTCGATTCGAACCTTAATTATACGGACCGCACAGGTTTCAATGCCAATGAACGCCTGACGATCAGTGAGAGTGCGAGGATACAACACCTGGACAATGTTCACAGCCGTACCTCCTATCATTATCAATCCACAGAACAGACCATAGAAAACACAGAGCACGGCGGCAGATTTGAGCTCCATCACAGACTCTACAACAACCTCAACACCATGGGCTATGCCAATCTCAATAAACGGGAATCTGACGACCTGGACGAGGACAAGTGGCGAGTGGGTCTAGAGACACGATATACCAAAAACAAGTTTTTGGGCGCTTACATCAGTGCCGGCGTCCGTGCTTCATACCAGGAGACAGACAGGGTTTCCACACTTGGGACCATCGATGTTATCGATGAGAGTCAATCTGTGCCTTTTACCGGGGCGATCCTGCTCGAACAACGCTTTATCATCACCAGCACCATCGTTGTTACTGACAGTGATGGGATAACCGTATATGACGAAAATACCGACTATACGATTATCGATCTTTCCGGTGACCTGACTCAACTGCAGATTGTTCCCGGCGGAAGAATCAATTCAGGAGATACCATACTGGTAAGCTACGATGCGGAAATACTGCCTACACAGGAGTTCTCTACCGTCTTCACCAACTACCATTTCACCATTGATTATGATTGGGTAAGACTTTCGCACAGTGATAGTAAATCGGATGACAAACTCATCGCCGGAGCAAGTGAGAGTTTTCTGCAGAACACACGCAATACTTACACCGATCTTGAGTTTCATTTTAAACCGCTCAATATTGACACGGTAATCGGTGCAGAAAGGCGTTATACCGAAACCGGTGGCTTCGAATCGACCACCTACTCTTTCAATCAGCGTTTTTCCTGGACCCCAACGGTACGCAGAGGTGGACAGAGCATCAATTGGAGTTTAAATGCCACTCAATCATTTACAGAGCAGGATTTTCTCGATACAGACCTCTATCGCGTTGACTTCATCGTAAATTGGCAAGCGAGTAGAAATCTGACGATCAGACCGACCATAAGCGGCTGGAAGAGAGAGGATGTGGGCTCTGCAGTTGCAGGTGGACGCAAAGAAGATGAATTTTTCACAGCTGGTATTCTTGCTCAATGGCGTTATCGTAAACTCGATCTGGACTTCAAATACAACCACGATCGTCGTGAAGTGACCAATTCAGATAACACTGATACCACCGAGACTAACGAGGATAGACTGATGATCACGTTGAGACGGAGAATATTGTGAGTAGAATTATCATACTGACAATATTTGTCTTTCTCACGGCTTGCTCTTCTACAGGCCCGGTAACTTTTGAGCCCGCAAAAGAGAGTCAAAAGATTGTTTGGCCTTCGGCACCGGAACCAGCCAGAATAGAGTTCATCACCGCTTTCAGTAATGCCCAGGACCTGGGCATAGAAAAATCCATATTCACTAAACTACTTGATCTCTTTACTGGTGCAGACGATCAAAATTTAGCACGCCCCTATGCACTGGCAGTCTTTGAAAACAGACTAGCGATAGCTGATCCGGATGCTGCCGCAGTGCATTTATACGACCTCAACAAGCAGACCCACTCCAGAATAGAGCGTATCGGCGAGAACCAACTGGAATCACCGATCAGTGTGGCGATTGATAAACAGAGGCTTTTCATTGCTGATTCAAAATTGAATAAAGTATTTGTTTTGGATTCCAGCAATCAGCTTCAGCACATAATCGACGGATTGGAACGTCCGACCAGCCTGTCATTGAATCCTTCCCAGCAACGATTGTTCATCGCAGACACATTGGCTCATAAAGTCTTTGCATATGACCTGGTGGGAAACTACTTATTTAAAATCGGTGAGCGGGGCGAAAATGATCTAGAGTTTAACTATCCAAGTCACTTGGCATCCTCGGATAAAAAACTCTTTGTCAACGACACCATGAACTTCAGAGTTCAAGTATTCGATAGTGATGGGCAACACCTTTCAACCTTTGGCAAGCAGGGAGATGCTTCCGGTTACCTGACCCAGTCGAAGGGAATCGCTGTTGACTCTGACGGACACATCTATATCGCCGATGCACTGGCAAATAGAGTTCAGATTTTTACACAAAACGGTGAGTTTTTACTTGAGTTTGGCAACACCGGTAGACAACCTGGAGAATTCCAGATGCCGACTGGATTAGCCGTATGGAATGACAAACTATTTGTTGCGGACTCTTATAATCAACGCATCCAGGTTTTTCAATACCTGAAGGTGGATGAATGATATGCGAAATATCTATCTTCTAATTCTACTACTGACGACA
>JAHRHW010000341.1 GCA_019100305.1 Candidatus Thiodiazotropha taylori
GTCACAGGTGAAACCTATGCCGCCACGGAGTGGAACGTTTCCCTGTGGGGAAAACGTCGTGCCTTTACCGAGAATGTGGAAAAACTGGCCGAATTGATCGAAGCGAAGACCAACGGTGAGTTCAAACTGAACATCTCCTACGGCGGCCTCTCAAAATCCCGTGAAAACCTGGATGGCATCTCCATTGGCGCTTTTGAAATGGCCCAATTCTGCTCCTTCTATCACACCGCAAAAAACCCCAGCATTACGGTGACCGAACTACCCTTTTCCCGCACCCTTTCGTTGGCCAGGGTTTCCCAAATCTACACAGAAGTCTTCAAACACCCGATCGTCAAAAAGGACCTGGCTCGCTGGAATGCCACACTGCTGATGCCTACCCCGCTGCCGCAATACAATATCGTCAGCAAAGGCGATGCCATACAGGGATTGACGGACTTCAAGGGGCTCAGGGTGCGCGGCCCAGGTGGCATTATGGGGGTACTGGGTAAGTTGGGGGCCGTCAAAACCGGCGTACCCTTCTCAGAAGTACGTCAATCCATGGACTCTGGTGTGATTGATGCCGCCTCCTTCGCGCCTCATGCCCATCTGGCCACCAAATCCTACAAGGTAGGCAAATGGTACACCACCAATCTCAACCTTGGTTCAGCCAACTGCCCGGTAGTCGTCAATACCGACGCACTCAATAGTTTGAAGCCAGCTCATCGGGAGGCACTACTCGGCTCGGTGGATGAGGCATTGGCCTACTATGTAAAGAACTATGAAGAGAATACCACTGGCAAATATCAGAAGGCTGTCGCAGACGAAGGGCTCACCAAGGTCACCTTCACTCAGGCGCAGACCGCAGAACTGAACAAATTGTCAGAATCGGTGAGAGCGGAATGGATCAAAAAATATACCGGCAAATTTGATTCCCAGGCACTCTTCGATTTCACCGCTGAACTGTTTGAGAAATAGCCAATTGGCAAAACTGCACCACCGCCGATGCCTGGTTAGAGGTGGACCATGTCCAATACAGCAACCATTCTGAATGACGAATCGCGATTGAGCCTGGCTGATCGCCTGTTCTTCAAACTGGAATCGTTACTCAATCTGATCGGCGGCATCACCATCTTTCTGTTGGTGATGCTCGCCACCATCAACGTACTCGGCCGATGGTTGTTCTCGATGCCCATTGACGGCTATGTGGACTGGATTGAGCAGGCGATGGCTTTTATCGCCTTTCTTGGCATCGCCTACACCAAACGTCTCGGTGGCCACATACGAATGGATATTCTGATTGGCCAGCTACATGGACGCCTGCTCTGGTTTGCCGAACTGGTTTCGGTGGTGCTTATGTTGCTGATCACCCTGGTGCTGATCTATGGCTCCTACCTGCATTTCTGGCGGGCCTACGATATTGGCGACTCATCGTTGGATATCAACCTGCCCACCTGGCCAGCCAAGCTGGTGGTACCTTTTGCACTCAGTGTCCTGGCATTACGTCTGATCCTGCAGATCTGGGGGTACGCCAGGGCCTTTAAAGAGGGTGGTGAGCAGCCCATAGCCGTACCGTTGATCGAGAACGCAGCCACCGTTGCGGCCAAGGAGGCTGAAGCGGTGATGGGAGATATGGAAGCCAGCAGGGATCGTTCATGAGTCTGTTTGAAAGCATGGCCAGCATGGATCCCATCAACATCGGTCTATGGGTAACCGGTGCGATGCTGTTTTTTGTGGTGATCGGTGTGCGGGTTGCCTTTGCTGCCGCCCTGGCTGGTTTTCTCGGTCTGTTGTGGATCTTTAGCGCCAAGCTTGGATTTGAGAAAGGCTTCGGTGTGGCAGTGAAAATGGCAGGAACCATTCCCCACTCCAAGGTCTCCACCCTCGCACTCTCTCTGATACCCACTTTCATCCTGATCGGATTTCTTGCCTATCATGCCGGTTTGACCCGGGCCCTGTTCGAAGCGGCAAAACGCTGGCTCGGCTGGCTACCCGGTGGTATGGGCGTGGCAACTGTCTTCTCCACAGCAGGGTTTGCCGCCGTCTCCGGCGCTTCAGTGGCCACATCCGCAGTATTTGCCCGCATTGCAGTGCCTGAAATGCTTAAACTGGGCTACGACAAGCGCTTCGCTGCCGGAGTGGTCGCTGCCGGCGGCACCCTGGCATCGCTGATTCCACCCTCGGCAATCCTGGTGATCTACGCAATCATTGTGGAGCAGGATGTGGGTGCACTGTTGATGGCCGGTTTTCTACCTGGGGCAGTCTCGGCACTGATTTACGGTGGTCTGGTCATTCTGCTCGCCAAGACCCGTAAAAACTTTGGTCCGCCGATCACCGGCTTTAGCTGGAAGCAGCGTTTTCAATCTCTCCCCGGGGCACTGCCGATCTTTTTTGTCATAGCGATTATTATAATTTACATCTATGGCGGCGTGGGCACGCCCACAGAGGCGGGTGCGCTGGGCGCCTTCGTGATCCTCTGCATGGCACTCTACCGGGGAGCGCGTTGGCCGGAAGTGAAAAACTCACTGATGGAGACGGCCAAGTTGACGGTGATGATATTCACCATCATCTGGGGGGTGTTGCTGTATGTGAGGTTCCTCGGCTTTGCCGATCTGCCAAGCGCCTTTTCAGACTGGATCGTCAGCCTGGAACAGAGTCCGATGCTGACCCTGCTGCTGATTCTCTGTGCCTATGCGATACTCGGTATGTTCATGGATGCCATCGGTATGCTGCTGTTGACGCTGCCTGTGGTCTACCCTGCCGTGATCGCCCTGAATGGCGGTGAGGCGGTCACCGCAGCGGAATCCGCATTTGGTGTATCCGGCGTAGGTTGCTCCATCTGGTTTGGCATCATCGTGGTAAAAATGGCGGAACTCTGCCTGATCACTCCACCGATCGGACTGAACTGCTTTGTGGTCGCAGGCGTACGACCTGAATGTACGGTTCAGGATGTTTTCCGTGGATGTACCCCTTTCTTTGTCGCTGATGTAGTCACCATTGGCACCCTGATCGCCTTTCCAAAAATAGTTCTCTGGCTCCCCAGCCTGATCGGCTATGCATGACCTGTAACCGCCTTTGCCAGACTCATCGAATTGGTCTCTGACTCACACCAGCCTGGTTACATTGCCGAAGGCCTGACCCACGCTACTATCTTGACAACAGCCACAAAATTGAATGTTAGGCTTTTTTATCGGTGATGCTCTTCTCAAAATAATGAATGTATCAATGATAACAAAAGCTTATACTGCAATGAGTTAACTGGAAGATAAATAAAGCCTACCCCATGGATATCTCAGTTTTGGTACAACAGGAAGCAGAGTTGTAAGCCGATGACTGCACTAATAGACCCAACAACTAAAGCTGTTCGGAATTCATTAGCATTCGCCAACGGACCACCCAATTGCCTCGATGAATTTATTGGATCCGATGATTTTCAGAGAGTATCGGGAATAACCCCCATTTGAACAATCATCAGTTAATTTAGAAATCAACCTCATGAATTTGTCTGTAAAACTTCTAAAACAGATCGTAAAACGATGCACTCAAATCGTGCCGTTTCTTGTGATCTCACTGTCGTTGCACGCCAGTATTCTGGAACATCTGGATGCGCTGAGCCAACACTATCCGGGGCAGAGTGGCGTCTATATTCTGGAAAAAGGCGAGGAGTCACTGTTAACCCGGGCATGGCTCGCCGAATCCGCACAGAAAACCATCGACGTACAATATTTCATCTGGAGTACGGATAATATCGGCACGCTTGCCAGTGAGGCGCTACTCAGCGCCGCTGAACGTGGCGTCAGAGTAAGAGTGATAGTCGATGATCTGTTGATCGACGCCGAACCGGAGACACTGCTCTCTCTCGATGCACACCCCAACATCCAGATCAAAATCTATAATCCGCTGCACTCAGTTGGCAGAGGAACACTGTCACAGCTCTGGCATCTGATCACAGACTTTCGCGGTTCCAATCAGCGCATGCATGACAAAGTCGTCATCTATGACCAGACCATTGCGATCACCGGCGGGCGCAACATGGCCGGTGAGTATTATGATTACGACCATACCTATAACTTCCGTGATCGGGATGTCATGGTTGCCGGTTCTGTGTTGCCCAAAATACAGGACAGCTTCAACAGCTTTTGGCAACATCCTCTGTCAGTATCACTAACTGAACTGCTTGCAGAAGCGAAGCGTGATTTGACCACCGAACAAGTCGAAAACTATACCGAATGGCTCCACCGATACGCCAGCGACCCACTCAATTTTGCACCTGAGATCCGCATCGCAATCACCAATATGGCGACGCGGGTCGAGCAGATTTTCACGCAACTGCACTGGACGGAAGTGGCCTACCTCCACGACATACCGGGCAAAAACGACCAGCACAATAACCTGGGTGGTGGTGGCCAAAGTACAGCATCATTGATTGAACTGCTTTCCAGGGCTGAGAAAGAGATACTGATAGAGAGTCCCTATCTGATCATGCCGGAAGGGGGTTTTGAGTTTTTTTCCGGACTTTTATCCAAAGGTGTGAAGGTTGCCATCGTCACCAACTCCCTGGCCTCAACCGATAATCTGCAGGCTTACTCCGGCTATCACAAGCAGAAACAGAAACTCCTGGATCTTGGAATCAGTATCTACGAATTAAAACCCAATCCAGGCATACACCTTCAACTCATCGAGCGATATGAGCAGCTTGGCAAAACCTCTCCCATCTTCGCCTTACACGCCAAATCTTTGGTCATTGATGGTCAAATAACCTATATAGGTACCTTCAACTTCGATCCCAGATCAGCAAATCTCAACACTGAAGTGGGTGTCGTGATTGATGATTCGAAAATTGCACATCAGGTTGCTCAAGCAATTCGCAGGGATATGCAGCCTGAAAACAGCTGGAACGCCTCGGTCGACATCGACCAGCAAGGAGCTGGTTTCCTGAAAAGATTGCAAGTCGACTTGTGGAGTCTGTTGCCATTGGATCCTATCCTCTGAACGATTCATGCTTC
>JAHRHW010000342.1 GCA_019100305.1 Candidatus Thiodiazotropha taylori
GCTGTGGGATGACGATCTCACTGCCTTCTCCAGGCAGCCAGGGATCCACCTCGGGATTGGCGGCAACCATCTGCCGGTAGCCTATATCATAGATCCGGGCGATGTCGGAAAAAGTCTCCTCGTAGTGTGTGGTATATCGGAAGGAGCGGCCCACCAAGTCTTCACCCGCTTCAGGCAGGTCAAAGGTGACCGCCATGAGCGAACAGCTCATCAATGACAACCAGAGTAGTGCGTAAAATTGCTTGTGATACATGTCAGTCAGAATAACAGCAAACCTATATTGGTGAGTTTACCTCAGATCGTGAGGGGACTGCTGAGATACATCAGACACTTATGCGAAAGAGTGTTCAGCAGAGTTACCTCTCGGGTGCGCTTAAAGATTCGGGTTTCAAGGTCGATAGTCACTGTAGGGTCTTGTGTTGATTGAAAATTTTTGCCGAGCAATAGTTGCCCGGGAATTATAGGCAACGATCCGTCAAGGCCATTTGGGACGTTTATGTCAACATCTGTGATTTCATTGCGATGGGTCAGGGGTGTCTCCAGGTCCTGGCTTTGATTCTTGCAGCAGATGGTATCCGGGTCTTGAAAGTATCTGTTGGGTTGGGAATCAATCTGAAATAGTGACACTATTTTTCTTTTAACTCAAAGACCTCAGTATCAATATGGCAGACGGAGTGAGTGCTGATCTACCCCCGAGGGGGACGAAGTTGTAGAGTTCATCGTACAGGAAACCGCATGAGGCGAATTGCACTGATTAATCAGAAAGGTGGCGTGGGTAAAACCACCCTGACCACCAATCTGGGGCATGCCCTGGCACTGGCCGGGCAGCGGGTCACGGTGATCGATCTGGATCCCCAGGGGCAATTGGCTTCGAGCTATGGTCTGTTCCGTGCACCCAGAAAGGGGATTGATCAGGTGCTGTTGCAGCAGCAGGGGATCACCGAGGTCAGACAGGGTATCCGGGACCTGCTGACCCTGATTCCGGCCGGTGAAAAACTGCAGGAGATCGAGTACCTCCAGGATGGCGGGGCAACCCGTGCCCGGTTGTTGCAGCAGGCATTGCAGGGTATGTCGGCCGATCAGGATTTTGTGTTGTTCGATTGCCCTCCCTCAGCTGGATTGCTGGTAGCGAATGCGATTTTTGCCGCAGATGAGGCTCTGATACCGATTTGCGCCGATCACATGTCCCTGAATGGGTTGATCATGATGCTGAAAACATTGAAGAAATTCGAGCCCTTTCTCTCCAGGCCCCTAACTCAATGGATCGCCTTGAACCGCTTTTTTCCGCGCAGAAAACTCTCGAAGGATATCGCTGAGAAATTAAAAAACCACTTTCCGGATCAGTTGTTGGAGATTCCGATACGAGAGGCAGCGCCGATTGCCGAGTGCCCTGGGGTGGGACGTACGATATTTGAATACAAACCCAACAGTCAGTCTGCAAAAGAGTTTAAAGCCTTGGCAGAGCTGTTGATGAAATCGGCGCCTTCGGCATCCGGATAGTGATGCAAGGTGCGATAATGAATTTGACTTAAGCAATGGATGGCGGTGACGATAATTAGTGTTAACAACTTCTATAATCAACGAGGCCAACCATGTCCATATCCTCTGAACTATCCGATGACGAAAAGACCGTGACTCTGAAGATCGCCGGTCGTTTTGATTTTTCTACCCATCAGGATTTCATGCAGGCCTACAAGAGCTATCCCAAGGGCGATAAGCTGTTTGTCGTGGATCTGGCAGAGACGGATTATCTGGACAGTTCGGCAATGGGTATGTTGTTGCAACTGAGAGAGCATAGCGCGGTTCAGGAGAACAATGTGATGCTGATCAACGGCAACGACGCCGTGCTGGAAATCCTGCAGATCGCCAACTTCGGTAAGCTTTTTACGATTCAGTAGTGGTGCCAATCCGTGCCGTTTCCGGTATGCTGGCTCCTTTTTTTCGCAGGGGCAGCATTCATGGGTTTCAAATGCGGTATCGTCGGTTTGCCGAATGTGGGCAAATCCACTCTTTTCAACGCCTTGACCAAGGCGACGATTGCAGCGGAAAACTACCCCTTCTGCACCATTGATCCCAACGTCGGGGTGGTTCCCCTGCCCGATCCGCGGCTGGATGTCATCGCATCGATCGTCAATCCACAGGCGGTTATCCCCACCAGTATGCAGTTTGTCGATATTGCCGGCCTGGTGGCGGGTGCCTCAAAGGGGGAGGGGCTGGGTAACAAGTTTCTTGCCAATATCCGTGAAACCGATGCTATCGCCCAGGTGGTGCGCTGTTTTGAAAACGATGATGTTGTGCACGTGGCAGGGCGGGTCGATCCGGTCGGTGACGTGGAGGTCATCAATACGGAACTGGCCCTGGCCGACCTTGAGTCGGTGGAGAAGGGACTCGATAAAACCGCACGACAGGCGAAAACCGGAGACAAGAAGGTACTGGCCCGTAAAGAGCTGCTGGAGTCGGTGCGAGATCATCTGAATGATGGTAAACCGGTGCGCAGCATGGATCTGAGTGAAGAGCAGCTGATTGAATTGCGGGATCTGTTTCTGCTGACCATCAAGCCGGTGCTCTACATCGCCAATGTGGATGAGGAGGGATTCAGCGACAATCCCCATCTGCAGACCCTGCAGGACCTGGCGGCTGAGGAGGGTGCGGAAGTGGTGCCAGTGTGTGCCGCCATCGAGGCTGAAATCGTCGAGTTGGATGAGGAGGAGCGGGGTGAGTTCCTGGCCGATATGGGATTGGATGAGCCGGGACTGAACCGGGTGGTGCGTGCCGGATACCAGCTACTGGGTCTGGAGACCTATTTCACCGCCGGTGAGAAAGAGGTGCGGGCCTGGACGATTCCTGCCGAAGCCACCGCGCCCCAGGCTGCCGGAGTCATCCACACCGACTTCGAACGGGGATTCATCCGTGCTGAGGTGATTGCCTATGACGATTTCGTCGCCTGTAATGGGGAACAGGGCGCCCGGGAAGCGGGAAAACTACGCTCTGAAGGTAAGGAGTACGTGGTCAGTGACGGCGATGTGATCCATTTTCGTTTCAACGTCTGATTTGACACATGGCTGCAGCACCAGTATATTTCACGCCCTTCAAGCGTATATGGCAAGGTAGCTCAGCTGGTTAGAGCACAGCACTCATAATGCTGGGGTCGGCAGTTCGAATCTGCCCCTTGCTACCATATTTCATTAAGTCGCTATTAACCCGGCATTGCCGGGTTTTTGGTGTCTGCATAAAATAATAGACTTCCCCCTCCTTAGTAGTGGCTCAGAATATCCAATCACCGAGCCGAATTGACTGGTTTTGACTTATCAGCCAGGTCCTCTATGGGGTTCTGAATCGCTACTTTGAAATGACTCCACTGATTACAGGCTGTCTGATCACGCCGATCAAGATGTCGTTGCAAGAAGTCTGGCTGTTTCACTATGCGGATGTTTTTATGAAGACCTCGATCATTGTTCTGTTGTTCCTGCTGTTTTCTGTTGTTACCTCACAAGCTGATTGGCGGGAACAGAGTAATCGGTCAGATCAGCTGGCAAATCTTGTCGAATTGGTGCCTGGAACTTCCCACTGGATGTTTGAAATTGGCGAGCGCTACAAGAATCTCTATTGGGCTGCAAAACAGGGGCGCTGGGAGTTTGCTCAATATCAGGTGGAAGAGATTGAGAAGCTGATCAAGGTTGTTCAACTGGCCAGGCCGAAACGAGCTGAAACAGCACAGGAGTTTCTTGAGGCGGGAATTCCAATTATCAATGACGGGGTGGCATCTAAAAAATGGGACATCTTTAAACCGGCATTCGCAAAGCTGAATCAGGCTTGCATGACCTGTCATGGCAAGAACGACCATGCCTTTATTACTTTACCTGTTGAACCGGCTAGTGCCGCTAGCCCGGTCTTGAACCTGCCTGACTTATAACCTTTCGTGTAGTCCATTGTGTGACCGGTACGACCGGTTACAACTTACAGCAGGAGGGCAGATTTCACCTCTCTCAATGTGCTGATGATTTGGCTTAAACGATTGGTCGGAGGTTGAGGATTGCAGTCTTAACCAATCGTCAGAACTATTTATCCTTGCTGTTATTAATGGTTGTAGTGATTTAAAACGATTGAAAGATAAACCGTGTTTCTACTGCCAATCTCTGTGACAGAATAACCAAGCTCTATAAAGAATCCCGGATACCTTGAGAGTGGAAGGTGTGATGAATCTGGGTTAAATAATCAAATATTAAATTACTGCTATTGGACATTAGACAGGCTTGGGAATCAAAAGGTGTTTAAATTAGTCTCTACACGGTAGAGCCGATCGGTATGGTGTTAACAGGCCCTATGAGAGTGATCGGTGGATAGTGAAGCTGGTAATAAAAAAATAAACTCTATTAAAGTTTTACGGATACCTGTCGAGTAAAAATTGGAGATTACAAATCAAGCTCGAATCTCACGTGTAACTGATCGATGGATTCGGCTTAATAAAAACTGAACTCTGATACATCCATAAAAAGTATTAGATGAACAGTGTTAAATATTTTCACCAAGGAGATTTTCAGATGAAATCTATGGCCAAGAGTACCTTAGTATCACTTTGTCTTTTATTTACCAGTTCCGCGTATGCTGTCGACTTGCCTGTCAAAACGGATAAAAGTTATGTCTCACCAGCATCGGTTGCAGGTGCCACAACCGTCGACAGTGCCAAAGCCCACGAACTCTGGAAAGCCAGAGCCTGGTTTATCGATCCGCGTAAGCCGGAACAGTATGAAGCCGGCCGTATCCCTGGTGCATTGAATATTGAGTATGATCCGGGTACTCCGAATCAACAACTGACTGCAGATACACTGGGTGCGGAAGTACCCAAGGATGAGGCGGTCGTCTTCTATTGCAATGCAGAGGGCTGCGATCGCTCCAGTTGGGGTGCTGCTTTGGCTGTGGAGTGGGGCTGGAGCAAAGTCTATTATTTCAGAGACGGCTTTCCAGGCT
>JAHRHW010000343.1 GCA_019100305.1 Candidatus Thiodiazotropha taylori
TGTTAACAGGCCCTAGTCACCCGCATAAAGGAAACGGACCGACACCACACCATGTTTGATTTTTTCAGCCAGCGGACCCCTGCACAAAAGCAACCTCAGTTCTTTGTGCCCAAGGCCGACCCATTTGAGAACCCGTTGGTAGAGACCGATCCTAATGCACTAGCCCAGTGGGCAACGGCGCTTCCCTTCGCCAATCCGCAGCAGCTTGCTGAAAACGTGATCACCAGCCTGAGCCGCCTGAATCGCTATCCCGGTCAGGTAAAGAAACGCGACGAGTTGATGCAGATCTATGTCACCCCGGCAATGCGGCTGGCCCACGGCATGTCCCAGCGCAAACAACAGGCACCGATCAGCCTGGTACGGCGGGTCATGCTTGAGATGGCCTATGGCTATTGCCATATCGTCAATCACATCATCAGCAGTAAACAGAATAAAAAGTCAGCGCAGAAGCTCGGGCAGGCAATCTACAACGCAAACAAATATTTCACACTCGAATACCTGTTGGCCTGTGAGGATTTTGATTGCCGTTGCGTCTCCCCATATCAGCATGTATCAAGGCTGATGACCTACGCCTGGGAACAGAATCTGCATCTGCTGGAGATGGAGGATCATGACCAGAGCGAATCCCATCAGGCGACGATATCCCATCAGTACAACCGCTTTCTCCTGCTGCTATTGCTGGACCCTTGCCATCTGCAGGAGGGGGAACCCAGAATCTGCTTTGACTATCTGAACGAAACCGCCAGCGAAGCCATCATCATCGCGCCGGATAAGGATGTGGATGCCACCGGTCGCTATGTGATCGATCGCCTCGGCGAGGTGCCACCCTACCTCTACCATCCGGACTGTCTGGAAAACCTGCCGCTGCCCAGGTTTACCCTGTTCGATCTGAGCCCCGTCAGCAAAACGCTGCACCAACAGCTGCGCCTGATGGAACAGTCGGAACAGAGCAAGCCGGCCTGCATGAATCGATTGACCACCAAAGAGGCCAACAATCTATTGGCCCGGATGCTCAAATCCTGGCACGTAAGACTCAAGCGAGACAGTGAAAGACACAACACCTCTGGCCAGATCATGGTCTGGATCGGGGTACAGAATGCCTATCAATACCTGGCCGGACAGAGCGCCAACGAGGAGCCTGGTGATGAGGAGATCACCATGACTCAACCGGTTGGCATGCGGGATTCGGCACATCGCGTCGGCAGCAAAAGAGTTATCGCACTGCGCAGCAATCAAAGTCGTTCCGGCGTCGCTTTGCGCTTACCACGACAGGCTGTATCGAAAGAGCTGATCGGACAACTGATCCTGATCTCGACCCATGAGACCAAACAGGGCAGTGACTGGAAACTGGGGATTGTCAAACGGGCCATGAACTGTGGTAACAACCTGCTGGAAGTCGGCGTGCAGTTTGTGGCAGGCAAGCTGGAGCCCATCACATTACGACTCGCCAAACTGCAGAATGAGGAAGAGCCGAATCCCGATCACGGCGGAATATTCATCGATCAGGGCCACAACAACCGCAGCTCTCTCATCGTACCCAAACATTTCTTCGTCATCGGTCAGGAGTACCGGGTCGAGGAGATGATCCCCTCTCCGAGCATCAGCCCACTGCAGCAGCTTGAGACCACAGCACATTTCGAGCGCTTTCGAATCAAGAGTGTGTAACCGTTAGCCCGACGGCCAATTATTGATCCGCTGCCCCATGCTGCTCGTGCAGCAACTCCTCCAGCGGGCGATCCATGCTCTGCTCAAGGGTCAGGTTCAAGCTCTCAAGCAGCTCCTCAAGGGCCATGGGTATGTCGACCAGTTCATCCCGATCGGGGATCACATAGGCGGCCGACTGGTAGAGATCCTTCAGCATCACCTGCCTCAGGTCTCGGGCCAAAGCCCAGCCTTTCTCATCTGCTCTAAGGACCAGGTGGGCTTTATAGAGACTGTTCAGTGATGCTTCGACGCGCTCTTCCGTCGTGCCAGCGATACGGCTCTGAAGCTGTCGGGTGGTCATGGAGAGACCCTGCCGTTGAGCCTCGCTTAGCTGGCCGAGCAGTCGCAGCGCCAACAGAAAAGCTCCACCCCGTTGCTGGGCATGCTCCCGCCAATCCTCCCGATAGATACCCAGACAGTAGGTAAACTCGGCCCCTAGCAGAGTTACCAGCCAGGAGAGATAGATCCAGATCAGAAAGATCGGTACCACGGCAAGTGCGCCGTAGATCGCTTCATAGGTTGGAAAGGTGGTCACATAGAGTGCAAATCCCCGCTTTGACAACTCAAACAGCAAGGCTGCCAGCAGTCCGCCCAGCAAGGCGTGGCGCATGGGAACAGATCGATTGGGTACCAGCGCATAGAGCAGGCTGAAAGCCAGGGCGGAAATCAGCACCGGCATCATGCTGAACAGCTTCGATCGCACCATCACCACCGCCTCGGCCTGTTCCAGCAGCGGTATGGAGACCAGGTAGGAGGTGACACCGACACTGACCACAATCAGTATTGGCCCCAGCGAGAGGATTGCCCAGTAGACGGTAAACTTAGCCAGCGGTGGACGCTGCTTCCTGACATGCCAGATTGTGTTGAAGGCCTTATCGATATTACTCATCAACAACAGGGCGACAAGCACCAGAAAGACAAACCCCACACCGGTCAGCTTGGCCGCTTTCTGACTGAAATTCCGCAGATGCTCCTGTACAGCCTCACCGGCTGCGGGGACAAAGTTCTGAAACAGAAAATTCTCGATCTGTTCCGACATTCGCTCGGAGGCGGGAAAAACCGAAAACAGAGCCAGTACAACCGTCATCAGCGGCACCAGAGAGAGCAGCGTGGTATAGGTAAGTGCAGCAACATGCTGTATCCCCCCATCGGCCGCGAAATGGTGAAACACCAGGCGCAGAAAGGCACGAACATGCCTTATGCTCGATGACAAGGTCTGTTTAGCGTCCTGTGGATTCATGACCGGTTTTCCTTCTCGCACCTGGAATCGGAGTACACACACCAGGGACTATTAAACCATGAAGGGGATAAAGATCACGAAAGCTTGCCGTCCGCACAGCAACCTCAGAATCGAAACCAGCCCAGTTGCCGCCCTCAGAAACACCATTCCAGCTGTTTCAGGGCCTGCCGGATTCATATGGAGCAACCACCACCATCCGGATACAATGACAGCCAGGCACCATAAGACAGGACCATCAAATGACCACAGAGATCTATCACAATCCCCGCTGCAGCAAATCGAGACAAACACTGCAGTTGCTTGAGGAACAGGGTGTCGAGCCGGAAATCGTCGAATATCTGAAAACCCCGCCTGACAGTGAGACCCTGGAGACAATTCTCGACATGCTTGGGCTGGAGCCCCGTGAACTGATGCGCCGCAAGGAGCCGGAATACAAACAGAATCAGCTCGACAATCCTGAGCTGAGCCGCAAGCAGTTGATCGAGGCGATGGTCGCTCATCCCAAGCTGATCGAACGACCGATTGTCATCAAGAACGGCAAGGCAGCCATCGGTCGACCACCGGAAAAAGTTCTGGAGATCCTCTGATCCCGGGCATAACTGATACGGAAACAAAACCTATGGCACAAGTCCTAATCTTATACTACAGCCGACACGGTGCCACCGCAGAAATGGCACGCCTGATAGCCCGTGGGGTAGAGGAGATCGCCGGCGTGGAGGCCAAATTACGTACCGTCCCGGAAGTATCTGCGGTGTGTGAAGCCACCGAAGAGACCATCCCCGAGCAGGGTGCCCCTTATGTCAGCGAGTCCGATTTCAGGGATTGCGACGGCCTGATTCTCGGCAGCCCGACCCGCTTCGGCAACATGGCTGCCGCGATGAAGTACTGTATCGACTCCACCAGCTCGCTGTGGATGAGTGGTGCCATGATCGGCAAACCCGCCTCAGTCTTCACCTCCACTTCCAGCCTGCATGGCGGGCAGGAGAGCACCCTGCTTTCGATGATGCTGCCGCTGATGCACCACGGCATGCTGCTGATGGGCATCCCCTACAGTGAGACCACCCTACTGAGCACCCAGAGCGGCGGTACTCCCTATGGAGCCAGCCATACCGCGGGCAATGACAGCAAGCAACCCATCACCGACGAGGAGAAACGCATCTGCATCACCCAGGGCAGGCGCATGGCGGAAATCTTATTGCGACTGGAGAAACAGACCTGATCCCATGTCCAACCAGCTGCCTCTTGGCCTGAGCATCAGACCGCGGATCGATTTCGCCCATTTCGTGATCGGCAGAAACGGTGAGGCGGTCTCCCGCCTGCGCGGCGAACAGGATCCCTATATCTACCTATGGGGAGATTCGGGATCAGGCAAAAGCCACCTGTTACAGGCAGCCTGTCAGCAGTCCCAGTCCAAAGGAGAACGGCCGGCCTATCTGCCATTCAAATCGGAACATGGCCTGCAACCGGAGATGCTGGAGGGGCTTGATGGTTTCTCGCTGGTCTGCCTGGACGATTTTCAGGTGCTTGCCGGACAGCAGGCCTGGGAAGTGGCGATCTTCAATCTCTACAACCTACTGCAGGAGCGTGGTGCCAGACTGATCGTCGCCTGCGACCGCCCGCCTGGGCAGCTCTCACTGCATCTCGACGATCTGGCCTCCAGGCTGACCTGGGGGCCCTGTTACCATCTTTTCCCACTGAATGATGAGGAGCGGCTCGAGCTGCTGATCAGCAACGCGGAACTGCGGGGGCTGTCGATGAGCGTTGAAACCGCTCAATTTCTACTGCAGAGAACCCCCAGGGATATCCACTTCCTGACCATACTGCTGGATCGACTCGACCAGGCTTCACTTGCAGCCCAGCGTAAACTCACTATACCCTTTGTCCGGGAAGCGCTGAAACTATGACGCAGAACCCTGATCCAACACTATGTTAATCCTGAAGGTAGGTAGTGATATGACAACCACACAGAAAATCATCGAAAAAAAGCTGCAGGAATC
>JAHRHW010000037.1 GCA_019100305.1 Candidatus Thiodiazotropha taylori
GACAGAGTGCCATGTAGACCGCCGCATTGGCCTGGGAACCGGAGTGGGGCTGCACGTTGGCGTAGTCCGCATCGAACAGAGCCTTGGCCCGGTCGATCGCCAACTGCTCGGCCACATCCACATTCTCACAGCCACCGTAGTAGCGTTTGGCGGGATAACCTTCGGCGTATTTGTTGGTCATCACGCCGCCCTGTGCCTGCATCACCCGAGGGCTGGTGTAGTTCTCAGACGCTATCAGCTCGATGTGCTCTTCCTGACGACGCTCTTCGGCCTCAATGGCTGCCCAAAGTTCATCATCGTAACCTTGAATCTGCATACTCTTATTGAACATATCGCCCTCTTCTACTGCGCACTGGGCTGACCCAGGCGGAAAAACATTCTGTTGATGGTGTTATCTTTTTTGTCGTGTCCTACCAATGGGATTCCGTAATCATGGCGCCATCGGCTGCTGTGACAGACTTTGACAACGCTACGCTCACAGAGCTCCGGATCGATCCTGCTGACCCGTGGAGCAAAGGCGGAATATATCAAAGATCGGGTTCTGAGTCCTGCCTCAGGGCACTCCTGAAATCCCCGTTTTAATCAAGGAATGGTGGGACGATCCTTATGCGGCTCGCTGTCTGTAAACAGGCGCTCAATCCACTGCTTGTCCGGGCTCTGAATTGAACGCCTTAGGCGCTCGATTAATTGCCCATCAACCCGTTCTGCTGGAGAATCAGCAGAATTTCGTCCCGCAAGCCGAACATATAGACGGCAACAATCGCGATGAACAACAGTATCAACAGAACGAACATGGTTATGAAGCCGCTGATCGCCACCCGCCGCTTGGTCTTCACCTCATCGGTCATGACTCTGGAGACCTGGCCGACCACGGGAAACTCAAGCTCGGTGCCTAGGGTCCGCATATCGAAATAGACCGGCTTCAACTGAGACATCAGGAAGGCCAGGGCGCCACCGATCCCGAGTGCGGCGATCAATACGCCGATGGTCAGCATCAGCCGCTTGGGTCCAACCGGCAGCAAGGGGACTTTCGGTGGTTCGACCACACGGAACTTCAGGTTGTCGCCCGCCTCGTCGGCCCGCTCGGACATCTTTGCCGACTCGAGTCGCTGGACCAACTCCTGATAGTTGGTTTTGTTGATGTTGTAGTCACGATTCAGACGGGTCAGCTCCGCTTCCACCTTGGGCAGGGTATCGAGCTTCTTTCTGATCTCATCGACCCGATCCTGGTACTCATCGTTGCGCAGACGTATCGCCCTTAAGTCGACTTCGGATTGACGATAGGCAAGCTTCAGCTCCTCCAGTGCGGAAGAGACCCCAGGGGTGGTGTTGGAGACCGGAGCCACCGTGGTTGCCGGTTGACTGGCGGCCTGCTTTCTCAGCTCCTCGATCTTCGATCTCAGCTCCTGCACATTCGGATGTTGATCCGTATAGCGCAGCAGCAGTTCATCGAGGCGGGTCTGCATGGCCAGCAGGCGTTGCCCCATGGGTGAGGTGGAGGCCGCCGAGAGTCCCAGGCTCTCCTGACGAAGCTGCTCCTCGGCCAGGGTGGTGTTGTATTGATTCTTCAGCTCGTCGCGACGGATTCTCGCCTCTTTGTACTCCAGCTGAACCGTCTCCAGATCGGCCCAGGCCGATTCCAGGCGCGCGAAGATGCCACCACTCTCCCTCGGCAGGGTGTCGACGTTTTTGCGTTTGAATTCGGTCAGCTTGTTTTCCGCTTCGACCAGACGGGACTCATACTCGACAATCTGTTTCTGCAGAAAATCCTGGGCCGCGTCCGATTCGATACGGGTATCCCCCAGGGCGCTTTCGACGAAGATATCGAGCAGCACCTTCACCACTCGCTGGGCCATGAAGCGGTCGTCGTATTCGAAGGCGATGGTGTAGAAATTCTCTGTCTCCCGGGTGCCGGGAATGGTGCGGCGATTGACATCGACCACGATGGTCTGCCTCAACCAGTCGATCAGCTTCTCCTCCTCCTCACGGGAAGAGGCCTTGTGATCCAGGTCGGTCAGCATCAGCAGCCTTTTCAGATTCTCATGACTCAGCAGCGTGCGGGTCATCAGATGCAGGCGCTGGTTCATGTCGTTCTGCACGGCCAATCCCTGCAGCAGCGGACGCAACACGCTCTCCGTATCCACATAGACCTTGGCTTCCGACTCATACTTTGAGGGCATCGAAAAGACCACGGCCCAGCCGATCAGCGCCACAATCCAGGAAACGGCAATCGCCTGCCAGCGGAAACGCCAGGCCGAGCGGATATAGTTCTTAATCTTGTAAATAATTTCGTTCATCTAACCCTGCTACTACAGTTTGTCCTGATCATGTTACTGCAGAAAATGAGCGATCCTTTTCTTGATGATTTCGGATCCATTACGACTGTCTGAATCAAGCTATCCATTCTAAAGGAGATCCAATCAGTAAAGTAGCCTAATATTCACTTGGCAGACAATTTGCGATGAGTTTTTTGACCTCGGGCATGCAGGGAAGTGCTGCCTACCGCTCCCTGCGCATGCCAGCCGCCACGAAACCGGCCCGGAAAAATAAAACCTAACTATAAATCATATAGTTATCAAATTCACCTGAAGTGCTACCGAAACTTTGCACTGCGCCGGGTGCCAGCCTGGCCCGGATTTGCCACCCTCAAGAAAGTCTAACTCACTCCCATTAAAGGAGTTTTTCACTCTTCCTTAACTAACTCGATTTTCCTTCTATCCTTGCATTAGAAGTGACACCAAAGGCCACAGGCTTAACTTCAATCGAGGTCTATTACGTATGACCATGATTAGTCAGGCAAAATACGTCGATGGGTTATTCTATCCCGAGTGCCATCCCGGCTGGGGCGGCTGCGCGGAAGAGCTGTTTCACTATACCTCCCGTTATAGCGCCTATACGGAGGCGCTGTTGCGCAACCTCTCCGACCAGCGTCAATTCAACATGTCGGGCTACCAGGCAGCCAACCTGAGCCATGAACAGCGGCGCTTGATGGCGGCAATCCTGGCCCACAAACCCTGCTGTCGCACAGCCCGGGATATCACCCAGATCATCCGCGGTGTGATCAACGGCGAACCCCATGTCAGCGAAGCGCTGACAAGCCACTATGCGGATCAGCTGAAGGTGATTCCCAAGGATGTGGAGCTGGTCTACAGCGGCAAAGCCCACCCCCATGAGACGCCGGATGTGGCGCCACTGGATCCTTTGCTGAATCTGGCTTCAAGGCTGCAACTGCCTGTCGCGGTGCGCGGCAGTCATGTGGAGATCCCGTTGAAAGAGCTGGCGCAACATCTGGACTCGAGCAACACATCACTGCGCAACAGCCTTCAGGAAGCGATTCTGCAACTCCATTTTGCGGGCTATCAGCTTAAGAACCATCCTGGCCTGACCCACCGAGAGGTTCGGGAACTGAGTATGAAACGCCGCTGCGAACCACCACCGGCAAAATATTCACCGGCCAGGCACCAGCGGCATCACTGAGTCTGTTTACAACAGATCAAACCGCCCCGGGGGACTCATCCTCCAGGTAGGTATAGCCCTTCAGCCCCTCCTGATAGCGGCGAAGAAACCGGTTCGCCTCCCGGGCCGAGATGCGCCCCTGTAGGCGGGCCTCCTGGAGTTGCCGGCGCATCCGGTCGAGCAGCACTTTTTCATGGAACTGAACATAGTCGAGCACTTCCGCCACCGACTCCCCCTCGACCACCTGCTCCAGCTCATAGTGATCCCCATCCATGCGGATGTGCACCGCATGGGTATCGCCGAACAGGTTGTGCAGATCGCCCAGGATCTCCTGGTAGGCACCGGTGAGGAAGATCCCCAGCAGATAGGACTCCCCCGGCCGCTCGGTGTGTAGCGGCAGGGTTGGAGAGATGCCGTTCTGCAGCGGGAAATCCTCGATCTTGCCATCGGAATCGCAGGTGATGTCCACCAGTATGGCCTGGCGGTCCGGCTCTTCATCGAGCCGATGGATCGGCATCACCGGAAACACCTGGTTGATCGCCCAGCTGTCCGGCAGGGATTGAAACACAGAGAAATTGCAGAAGTAGCGATCGGCCATCTTCGAGCTCAGTCCGGGTTCCAGCTGACTCAGCTCCGACTCGTCCATCGCTCTCATGATCCTGCTGATGATCCGCCAGTAGAGGTCATCCGCATGGGCGCGATCCGAGAGTGAGGCATGCCCCAGGGCGAACAGTTTGTTGATGTCCTCCCGATAGGCGGTCACATCGTGTAGCGCCTCCCGCGCCTGCTGCTCATCGAATGAGGTCAGGGTATCCCAGAGTTGACGTAGCTGCAGCGGGCTATCCGCTTGCGGCTCTTGCGGCGCGGTCTCATTGATGCGCCGGGTAATGCCGATCACATCGACGATCATCACCGCGTGGTGGGCCACCAGTGCTCTACCCGATTCAGAGATGATATGGGGATAGGGCAAACCGGACTCATCGCAGACCTGCTTCAAAGCCCAGACCACATCGTTGGCGTACTCCTGCAGACTGTAGTCAACCGAGGAGTTGCTGCCGGAGATGTTGCCGTCATAGTTGACACCCAGTCCACCACCCACATCCATGAACTCGATGGGCGCACCCAGCTGACGCATTTCGACAAAGTAACGGGCTGCCTCCTGCATCGCCTCTTTGATATAGCGGATCTGGGGTACCTGGCTGCCGATATGAAAATGGAGCAGTTTCAGTGAGTCGAGTTTATCGAGCTGCCTGAGTCGGCTGACCGCCTCCAGCAGCTCCGTTGGTGAGAGACCGAATTTGGAGTGGTCACCACCGGAGTCGTGCCACAAGCCATTGCTGGTCGTCGCCATCCGGCAGCGCAGGCCGATCAACGGCTCCACTTCGAAACGGGCCGCCGCATCGAGAATCAGCTCAAGCTCATTGGGCTTCTCCACCACCACAAATACCCGCTTGCCCATCTTTAGACCGATCATCGCCAGATCGACAAACTCCTGGTCTTTGTAGCCGTTGCAGATGATCAGCCCTTCCACATCCTCGAGCATCGCGAGCGTGGCGTGCAGTTCGGGTTTGGAGCCGGCTTCCAGGCCCCAATGGTAGTCCGCACCGAACTCGACGATCTCCTCCACAACCTGTCGCTGCTGATTCACCTTGATCGGATAGACGCCGTAGTAACCCCCTGTATACTCCGCCTCATTGATGGCGATATTGAATCGCTTGCTGATCTGATCCATACGCCGTTTCAGCATATCCGAAAAGCGTAACAGCAACGGCGGCTTGAGCTGCTGCTCCGCCAGCTCTTCGCAGAGTTTCTTCAGATCGATCCGGCGCAGACCGTCGGTGATCGCCTCCGCATGGCCCTGATCGTTGATACTGAAAAAACCGTTCCCCCACTGGTTGAGCTGATAGAGCTCTTCGGCCTGCTGTTGATGCCAACGGTTACTACTCATCGACCACTCCGACCTGGGAACCTGTTTCAGGGTGTTGATTGAATCCTTTGGCCATGCCCCAGAATGAGATGCTCTTTTGCAGCAGCTTGGCGGCCAGCATATCGGAGACCCGGTTCGCTTCAGGTACCAGTTCAACCATATCCATACCGGCCAGCTCGACCGCCCTATTGCTCAACAGGGTCTGCAGGATGGTCACCCCCTGGTGCCATGTCAGCCCTCCCGGCTGTGGCGTACCGACTCCGGGTACCAGCCCCGGATCGAAGCCATCCAGGTCGATGGTCAACCAGACCGGACCTTGCAGCGACGCCAGTCGCTCAAGCAGTTCACTCCAAATGTCGGGCTGCAACAGCGGCCGATCAAAATAGCTGGTGATCCGGCTCTGCTGTTTGATCAGCTCCGCTTCCCTCTCATGCAATGAACGGATACCGATCTGCAACAGTGAGTAGCCCTTCTGCCAGAGCCGATACATGGGACAGGCGTGATTAAAGACCGAGCCCTGGTAACTGGGCCTCAGGTCTGCATGGGCATCGATCTGAACGATGGTGCCCCCCTCAGGCATACGGGCATAGACCATCTCAGGTGTGATCGAGTGCTCTCCCCCGAGTGCAATGAAAAGATTCTCCCGGGGCAGTTCCGCTACCGTTTGAAACAGTTGTTGATGGAACTCCGATTCTGTCGCTGCAGCCAATGCGACCGATGGCAGCACTGCGGACTTGAGATAACGGCTTGGACACCAGCCCATCTCCTCTTCATAGAACTCCAGTTGGCTGCTGGCATCGAGGATCGCTGCAGGTCCCTGGCTTGTGCCTCCCTGGTAGGTAACAGTCCGCTCATAGGGAACCGGCAGAATAAGCACATCGGCTGATTCAACGGGAGCGTTTGGCAGATCAAGATATTTCATGGCGCAGAGTGTGCCAGAAAAAAACGTTCAGTAAAGCGTATCAATCCGACAACGGACGATGACCTGATCCAGCTGCCTGGCAATCTCCCGATTGAAAGGCGATCCATCCAGCAGAAACGAAAAACCGAGAGTAAAAAAAACATTGGTCGATTCCAATCGACTAACGGTTCAGCTCGCAACGATTGAAAGATCCCATAAAGAATAGTGTTTGTATCTGGGGTTTTTTCGGTAATATATAGAGAACCAAGGGGCTGCAGCCACAGGCACTGCTCCAACAACAACTTTTTTAGCTACTTTCACCGGACAGATAAATAGATGGATAGTGCATCACCCACCGAACTCGAAGTTGCTCAGCTGATCGTTGAGACCCTCAACCTGGAAGACGTAACTGCTGAGGAGATTGAATCAGAAGCACCCCTGTTCAGAGACGGCCTCGGACTCGACTCGATTGACGCACTGGAACTTTCACTGGGTATCAAACAGAAATACGGCATTCAATTAAAAGCTGACGACGAGAATCTGACTGAAATCTTCTCCTCTCTATCCAAATTGACCCAGTACATCCGGGATAATCACTGACTGTGTGGTGCGAAACAGCAGAAGCCATTGCCAAAGATCACCCCTGTCTGGCCGGACATTTCCCAGGCAATCCCATCGTACCGGGAACCTTGATCCTGGACCGGGTCATCGAACTGCTTGAGCACCACTTACCCGGCACCAGCATTAATGAAATCATCACGGCCAAGTTCATGCAGCCACTGCTGCCTGAGCAGAGCTTTGAGCTGCGAGCTGAAGTAAAACCGGCGCAGATCAGTTTCGAGTGTGTTGTTGACGGTCAAACCATAACAGCCGGCAAGCTGGCCTATATCGAGAGTGGATCAAATCCTTGAGCAGAAGATGGCAGGGACAGGTTGAACGGGGGACCACAGGTGCACTCCATCTGATCCTCTGGATCGCCTTGAATCTGGGTAGATTCACGGCCCGCCTGATACTCTACCCGATCACCCTTTACTTTCTGATCACCGCATCCACCCAACGGCGCGCCTCGACGGACTATCTCAATCTGACCCTGGGGCGCCCCGCCAACCTGCTGGATAACGCGAAACACATACACACCTTCTCCGCCACCATCCTGGACCGGGTATTCCTGATGGCGGATCGCTACGACTACTTCGATCTGGAGATCCACAACCACAAGCTGATCGCCGAACATCTGGATGCCAATCGGGGCTGCATTCTGCTCGGCTCCCATCTGGGCAGCTTTGAGATTCTTCGCGCCACGGCGATCGTGAAACGGGAGCTGCCGCTGAAGATCCTCATGTATCCTCAACACAATGAGATGATGATGCAGGTCTTCTCCGATCTGAACCCATCGCTCAGCGACAGCATCATCGAGCTGGGCCGACCCGATACCCTGATCAAAGCCCAGGAGGTGGTCGATCAGGGCGGCATCCTAGGTCTGCTGGGTGATCGTGTCATGGATGCCAACAAAACCGTGCAGTGCCAGTTTCTCGGTCGGCAGACCACCTTTCCCCAGGGTCCGATGCTGCTCGCCTCGATCATGAAGTGCCCGGTATTTCTCTTCTTCGGACTCTACCTGGGCGGCAACCGCTACCAGATCCGTATGGAGCATTTTACCGATCAGGTAGAGCTTGAGCGGGGACGTCGGGAGGAGATGCTGCAAACCTGGACCCAGCGCTATGCGGACAGGCTGGAGTTCTATGCCCGTCATGCACCCTACAACTGGTTTAATTTCTACGACTTCTGGGGGCGCGACGATGCCTCTGAATAGATACGGGATCCACGCTCTGTCACTCGTTCTGTTGTTGATCAGTCTGAGCTTAACGGCTGCGGCCGAAGAGCCGCGCTGGTCATTGGACTATCTGATGGATCAGTGGCAGGCGTCTGGCGAGCGGCAGGCCCGTTTCACCGAAACACGCCAACTGGCCCTGCTCGATCAACCGATCGAACAACAGGGTACCCTGCTGTTCCAGCCGCCTGACCGATTGGTCAGAACCCTCGCACCACCAAGCACGACCAAATATGAGATCGAGGGAAACCGGCTCACCCTGTGGAGGAATCAGCAGCAACAGGTTATTCTGCTGGACAACATCCCGGAACTGCTGGCTTTCAGCGCCTCCTTCCGCTCCGTACTGAGTGGCGACCGGGAGACACTCGAACGCTACTTCACCCCCGAACTGACTGGCAGTCAGAATGCCTGGAGCCTGAACCTGATCCCCAAACAGGGTGCTTTAGGCAGCAAAATCAACCGCATCGAGATCACAGGAACGGCCCTGCAGATCGAACGCTACCTGGTGATCGAGAGCGATGGCGATCAGATCATCACCCAGCTGATGCCCATCGGGGAATGAGGGTCGGCTGGTCCTCTGCAAATGCCCTTGAGAGAATGATCTGACAATGACCATCCGTACAGACACCCTGCTGGCCTGGCTTGCCGCACTGGCGCTCTGCAGTTGGTGGGTGTTCAGTCAGGTCTCCCTGCGTACCGACATGAGCCTGTTCCTGCCGGAGGGCACCGCCGCAGACCAGCAGATACTGCTGAATGAGATCAATCAGGGTCCCGCCAATCGACTGCTATTGCTGGCGATCACTCAAGGTGATGCGGCATCCCGCGCCACTCTCAGTCAACAAATGACAGCCCGTTTGCGCAGCAGTCCCCTGCTCAGCCGGGTTGAAAACGGTGCACCCGGGGCGTTGCAGATCGATCCGCTGCTTTTCAAATACCGCTACCTGATCTCACCCGGGATCGAGGCCTCCGCATTCAGCACGGAGCGCCTCAATGGTGCCCTGAAGCAGCGTCTGGAGGAGCTGAAAGCCCCCTTCCCTTCCCCCTTCAAGGATCTTCTGGCAGCCGATCCCGTGGGCAGTTACCAGACCATGTTACGCAGTTGGCTGGCGGAAAAGAGCATCCACCGGGAACAGGGCGTCTGGCAGTCGAAGCAGGGGGAGATGGCCCTGCTGCTGGTACAGACCCTGGCCGGGGGACTCGAACTGGATGAGCAGCAGGCGGTGCTCTCCTATCTGCAGGATGAGTTCGACCATCTCGATCAAGATGCCAGACATCAATTGATCATCAGCGGCCCGGGTGTTTTCGGTGTGCAATCCCGGGCGGTCATCCACTACGAGACCCAGACACTCAGCATGGTCGCCTCGGCACTGATCGCCTTGCTGCTGTTCAGTGCCTACCGGTTTCTGCCCTATCTGCTGTTTGCCGCCCTGCCCCTGCTGAGCGCCATGCTGGCCGGCGCCATCGTCTGTCAACTTGCATTTGGTGAGTTGCACGGCATCACCCTGGCGTTCGGCATCACCCTGCTCGGGGTGACGCTGGACTACCCGATCCATCTGTTCAGCCACCTTCGTCACTCTGAGCCGGTGAACAGCACCATGCTGTCGATCTGGCGAACCCTTCGGCTGGGGGTCATCACCACCTGCATCGCCTATCTGGTGCTGTTGACCACCGATTTCATCGGGCTGCGACAACTGGGCCTGTTTACCCTGACCGGTCTGCTGACCGCCGCATTGACCAGCCGCCTGCTGCTGCCGAAAGTCTTTCCCCAGCCCTTCTCACCACCCCGGCCAAGAGGCATGACGCTGCTCAGCGTGATGCTCGAAAGAAAGCTCTGGCCCTCGCTGGTTGTCCTTGCATTGGCGGCGATCAGCCTGACCACGCTGCTGCTCTCCTCGAAGCCGCTCTGGCAGGACGATATTTCCACCTTCTCCCCGCTGCCCAAGGCATTGCTGGAGCAGGATCGGCAGCTTCGTCAACATTTCAGCGCCACCGATCCCAGCCACCTGTTGCTGATCCAAGGGAAGGATCCGCAACAGCTGCTGCAGCGCAGCGAAGCGCTACGCCGACACCTGCAACAGGATCCGGCAGGCGCTTCGTTGCTCGACATCGCACTCCCCAGTGATTATCTCCCCAGTGAGCAGCAGCAGAGAGCCACACAAGCATCACTGCCCGATCGGCAGCAGCTCTCGGACAATCTGCAGCAAGCCATGCAGGGGTTGCCGTTTCGCGAAGCCGCCTTTGAACCATTCATTGCCGAGATCGAGCAGAGCCGCAGCCTGCCTCCCCTGAGCTATACGGACGCCATGTCGAGCGAATTGAAAACCCGCCTTGAAACGATGATCCGAGAGGGTGAATCGTCCTGGTTCGCCCTGATCCCCCTGCAGACTGTTGCCGAACCCGAGCAGATTGAGAGCTATGTTGAGGAGAACCTGACTGAGGTGAGCTATCTGAACCTGAAACAGCAGGTGAGTGGCCTGGTGGGGGAATTCAGACAGCAGACCCTGCAGCGGGTGGCCATCGGCACCGGCCTGATGTCGATCCTGTTGTGGATCGGCCTGGGCTCGTTGAAGCGCACGCTGACCACCCTGATACCCATCGGCCTGGCTATTCTGACCAGTGTGGGTGTGTTACATTTGATCGGTGAAACCCTGAACCTGTTTCATATGATCTCACTGATGCTGGTATTGGGCATCGGTTTGGATTACAGCCTGTTTTTCGGCCGTCGCGAGCAGCATCAGGGGGATGCACTGCTAACCCTGCATGCCCTGAGCGTTTGCGCCCTGAGTACCGCAGGTGTGTTTGCGATCCTTGCCAGTTCTTCGATTCCCGTGTTACACGCGATCGGCCTGACAGTCGCCATCGGCGTTGTAATGAGCTATCTTGCCACTTACGC
Source organism: Candidatus Thiodiazotropha taylori (assembly GCA_019100305.1). GTDB lineage: Bacteria > Pseudomonadota > Gammaproteobacteria > Chromatiales > Chromatiaceae > Thiodiazotropha. The sequence continues at coordinate 11,009 of JAHRHW010000037.1, forward strand.
CTTGTCCCGAATAAATTCATAGAGTTAAAGGACCTAGCTCAGGTTTTGACTAAACATTGTCATCGGCCTGGTGCTGAGCTACGAAAAAATAATGAACGGAGTCCAGCCAGAATCTAACAATCCGCTGCGCGGACTTGCCCATATCGGCTTGTTGCTGCTGGCGCTCGCCTATCCCCTGGTGCTCCATTTCGGCGTCCTCAGCGGCGGCCTGATCGCCCCCAGCCTGATCCTGATGCTGCTGTTGGCAAACTGGGGGGCACTCGAACTGATCAAAGGCCGGCTCAGTGGCTGGCTGATCATCGCCAGCGCCCTGCTCGGCATCGCTTGGTTGCTGCTTGAAACGCCTGACACAATTCAGCTTTTGAAATTACCGCCGATAGCAATCAACGGGAGCCTGTTTACACTGTTTACCATGACCCTGCTGCCTGGACAGACACCTTTGATCACCCGTTTTGCGGAGTTGCTGCACAAGGATGAGCGGGAGTTGAACGATTATGAACGCCTCTACACCCGGCGTGTCACCCTGTTCTGGTCCGGCATGTTTGCGTTTTTGACGGTCGAGAGTGCCATTCTGGCCTATTTTGCTGACACAGAAACCTGGTCACTTTTCACTAACTTTGTAAACTATCTAATTGTTATTGCGGGATTACTCATCGAATATCGCATCAGGGAGCGAAAACTGCCCCACCTTGAGCATCCCGGTTTTTGGAATTTCGTTCGACTGGTCCGGAGAATTGAATGGCGCAGCCTGCTTTAAACAGCCCAATTCACTGCAGCATGCTGGTGCACCATCCGCAGCAGCTCGCGGCCTGGCACCGTGGTGCCGGCATCTCGGCCGCTCAGTTCTATCAGGATGTGGCCAAGCTGGCAGCCCAGCTGCCTGAAGCCGGCGAGGTGGTGAATCTGTGTGAAGACCGCTATCACTTCGCGGTCAGCTTTGCCGCCGCGATCGTGTGCCAGCAGGTTACCCTGATGCCATCCAACAACACACCGGGTGCCGTCAACAGCCTGCTGAACAAGAGCCAGGACGGCTATTGCCTGACCGATCAGTTGCAACAGGGTATCCAAGCCCGGCAGCTGCTCTACACTGAATTGCTGAATGCTGACAACCATGATTCGATTGCACTGCCGGAACAGATCGAAGCGGATCGTCAGGTTGCCATCCTCTATACCTCAGGCTCTACCGGTACCCCCAAACCCAACCCCAAGAGCTGGGGAGAGCTGAAGGCGGAAGCTGAAAGTGCCTTACGGCGTTTTCCATTCCTCTCCCGTGGCGTCTCATCTCTGGTGGCCACAGTACCGGCCCAGCATATGTATGGACTTGCCACATCGATTTTCTTCCCCTGGCAGGGGGGTATCGCGGTACATACCGGAAGACCGCTGTTCCCGGCGGACATCGCGGCTGATCTGGCGCTTACTTCAGCGCCTAGAGTTCTGATCAGTACGCCACTCCATCTGCGGGCCTGCCTGGATGCCGGTATCAGCTGGCCGGAGATCTCTTTCATCATCTCAGCCACAGCGCCACTCAGCAGAGAGCTTGCCGCCGAGGCGGAGCAGCAACTGCAAACCGAGATCTATGAGATCTACGGTTCCACCGAAACCGGCTCGATTGCCAGCCGCCGCACCACCAAGGATGAGTGCTGGACGCTTTACGATGAGATTGAAATGAGACAGGAGGGCAACCAGACCTATGCCAGTGGTGGCCATCTCCCTCACCCGGTACTGCTCAACGATACCATCGAGATCCTCAGCGGCGGCCGCTTCAGACTGCTGGGTCGCAACAACGATATGCTGAAGATTGCCGGTAAACGGGCCTCCATCGGCGACCTGAACCAGAAACTGCTGGCCATACCCGGGGTGATCGATGGGATCTTCGTCCCCCCTGAGAATCCAAACAATGAGAAACAGCGGCTGACCGCATTGGTGGTGGCCCCGTCACTCAGCAAAAAGGAGATACTGCATCAGCTCACTCAATCCATCGATGCGGCATTTCTACCCAGACCGCTCCATTTCGTTGAATCTCTGCCCAGAAACTCCACCGGTAAACTGCCCCGTGAGCAACTTATCAAGTTCCTAAAGACGATCAAATAACATAACGAGGCGTTTCCCAGCTTATTTAAAGCCGGTTAACACTAATCCAATCGGCCCTAGGCAAGACGCTCTGAAATAAAGGAATTTATGGATTACAGGATGTATATAACATTGTCATATTTAGCCACGGCTCGCATAATAGTCAGCTTCGACTTAAGGCATCAGTACAAAGTACTATTAACAAGGGACCGATTTAGCCTTTACCGGTGGGTCCTGATGCATCTTCAAGCGGCGCCAAAGGCGCATTGATGAGAGCAGCCTGGTTGGCCTGATACACCCCAATCCACAGTGGACGATTTTTCGCATCGGCACTCGTATCGGGATTGGTATACGCTGAAATAATAGCAACGACTGAATAGAACGAACCGAATAGAACACAGGCTCAAAAATGACCCCCTTATCGATAACCCACTTTACCCTGACCAATGCGCTTGGGTGCGGCAAACAGGCCTCCCTGGAGGCACTGCGCACAGGCCGGAGTGGTCTGCAGCCCTGCGATCTGGAGAATGTGGATCTCGCCACCTGGATCGGACGGGTCGGCGGTCTGGAGGAGATGCCGCTGGAGGGAAGAGTGGCAGACTATGATTGCCGCAACAATCGCCTGGCACAGCTGGGCCTGCAACAGGATGAGTTCCTGCCGGCGGTGGACCAGGCGGTGCAGCGTTATGGTGCCGATCGCATCGGTGTCTTCATAGGCACCAGCACCTCAGGTATCGCGACGACTGAAACAGCCTATCGAACACGCGACGAGAGCGGGCTACCGGCCGAGTTCACACCGCGCTTTACCCATAACATCGCCTCATCCAGCCACTTCGTTCGCCACAGCCTGGGATTGAATGGCGCCGCCATCGCCATCTCCACAGCCTGCTCCTCCAGTGCCAAGGTATTTGCTGCGGCCTACCGCTACATCATGGCCGGAGTCTGTGATGCGGCGATTGTCGGCGGTGTCGACTCTCTCTGCCTCACCACCCTCTACGGATTCAATGCCCTCGATCTGGTATCCGCTGAGCCTTGCCGTCCCTGGGATGCACAACGCAATGGCATCAATATCGGTGAGGGTGCAGGTTTCGCGCTGCTGGAAAAGCCTCAGAATGGGGATTCATGCCCCAGCCTGATCGGATACGGTGAAAGCTCGGACGCCCACCACATGTCGACGCCCCATCCGGAAGGCGCCGGGGCGCGCCTTGCCATGCAACAGGCCTTGGAACGGGCGGCCCTTGAAACCTCCGATATCGACTACATCAATCTGCACGGCACGGCCACCCGGAGCAACGATGCGTCGGAGGATAGCGCTGTCTGTGGCCTGTTTGGAGATCAGACCCCCTGCAGCTCAACCAAGGGGTTCACCGGCCACACCCTGGGCGCCGCAGGCATCACCGAGTCGATCTTTGCCCTGCTCTGTCTGCAGGACGGCCTGTTACCGCAAAGTCTGCAAACCAGACAGCAGGATGAATCACTGAGTGCCAATATTCTGCTCGATCGGCAGCAGCGGGAGTTGCGCCACGTCCTGAGCAACTCGTTCGGCTTTGGCGGCAACAACTGCAGCCTGATTTTCGGAGCGGCCGCATGATTTCACTATCTGTAGAGAAGATTGGTCTGGTTGCCCAGGGAATCAACAACTGGCAGGAGGCGAGTGTGCTGCTGCAGGGGGAGGCCGATTATCAGGGTGGCGAACTGCCTCCCCTCAAACCTTCGATGCTGAAGCCCAATGAGCGCCGTCGCACCACCAGAACCATCAAGATTGCCCTGCAGGCAGCGGAAGAGGCACTGCAGGGTTTTACCAACAGTGAACGCCTGGCTTCGGTATTCAGCTCATCTGAAGGCGATCTGGATATCATCGATCAGATCTGCCTTGCCCTGACCGAAGAGGGGCGACCGGTATCCCCGACCCAGTTTCACAACTCTGTGCATAACGCACCGGCGGGCTACTGGTCGATCGGTGCCGGTGCCAGACAGGGATCATCCAGTCTCGGCGGCCTGAATGGCAGCTTCGCTGCAGGCTTGATGGAGGCCGCTGTGCAATCGGTGGTTGAGCAGATACCGGTATTGCTGGTCTGCTACGATCAGCCACCGCCTGAGCTGTTGAAATCGTTCATGCCCATCAGCGAGCCATTTGCCATCGCCATGCTGCTGAACGGGGAGAGCGACAGCGCGCTTGCCAGACTCAACCTCGACACACAGGCGGATGGTAGCGAGAGCCAACTGTCGAAACCGGCACTGGAAAAACTCCGACAGTCAGCCCCATCGGCTCGCAGTCTACCGATGCTGCAAGCCATCGCTCGGCATCAATCAGCACAGATCACCCTGCCCTACCTGCCAGGCTTGAATCTGCAAGTGGAACTGCAACCATGCTAGAGAAGCCGCTGGAGGGTGCTGAGCTCTACAATCTGCTGCCACATGCTGGCTCGATGCGATTGATCGACAAGGTCATCGATTGGGATGAAAGCCAGATCCAATGCCAGACTTCGACCCACTGTGATGGTGACAATCCGTTGTGCCATCATGGGCAGCTGTCAGCGGTGCATGCCGCCGAGTATGGCGCCCAGACAATGGCCCTGCATGGCGGGCTGCTGGCCAGACAATCGGGGCAACAGCAACCCGGTGGCTATCTGGTCAGTTTGCGTGGCGTGAAACTGCACGTCCGCCACCTGAATGAGCTCGATGCCCCACTCCACATTCAGGCGACACAGTTGCTGGCCGACAGCGGCAACATGCTCTATGATTTCGTCCTCAAAACTGAATCCGTTCTGGTAGCAGAGGGAAGAGCCGCAGTGATCGTACATTCGGAGAAAAATCAGTGAAGCGAGCCTTGGTTACAGGGGGCAGCGGGGACATCGGTTCGGCAATCTGCCGACAGCTGAGTTCGCCAGATACCCATGTCATCGTACATGCCAACAGTAATCCCGGCAGAGCCGAAGCGGTGGTTGAATCAATTCGTCAATCCGGTGGCAGTGCAGAGACCTGTCTGTTCGATATCCGGGACAGCGAAGCGGCCCGGCAAACTCTGGAGAAGCTACTCGAATCCGGCCCCATACAGACGCTTATTCATAACGCGGGCATCCATGACGACGCCCCTCTGGCAGGCATGCAGGCAGAGCAGTGGCGGCGGGTGATCGATGTCTCCCTCAGCGGTTTCTACAATGTTACCCAACCCCTGTTATTGCCGATGCTGAGAACCCGCTGGGGAAGAGTGATTGCCCTCTCCTCGATTGCCGGGGTGATGGGCAACCGGGGGCAGGCTAACTACGCCGCCGCCAAAGCGGGTCTGCACGGCGCGATCAAATCCCTGGCTTTGGAGTTGGCCTCTCGCGGGGTTACCGCCAATGCGGTTGCCCCGGGCATTATTGAAGGCAGCATGACATCATCCACCTTCGATGCGGAGGCCATCAAACAGATCGTGCCGATGAAAAGGGCGGGCAGCCCCGATGAGGTTGCCGCTCTGGTGGGCTTTCTGGCCTCTGATGCGGCGGCCTATATCTCTGGCCAGGTGATCTCAATCAACGGGGCAATGGCCTGATCAGAGCCTATCAAGATGCAAATCGCAGTAGTTATTCCAGTCTACAATGAATCCGCAACCATCCGGGACGTGGCCACAGCAGTCCTGCAGCAGACGGAAAATGTGATCATTGTCGATGACGGCTCTTCCGATGACAGCCAGAATCAGCTCGAGGGTCTCAATGTCCATCTGTTGAGGCATGAACAGAATCAGGGCAAAGCGACGGCACTGCAGAGCGGCTTCGACCACGCGATCAAACTCGATGCGCAGATGATCATCACGCTGGATGGGGATGGTCAACACAATCCGGCTGAGATTCCCCGGCTGATCAGCGCAGCCCAGGCCAATCCAAACAGCATCATCATTGCCGCCCGCTTGAAACAGCGCCACAACGCGCCGAAGCTGCGTCTGTTCGCCAACCGCTTTGCCGATTTCTGGGTCTCATGGGCGGCCGGGTATCCGGTTACCGACTCCCAGTCGGGATTTCGTCTCTACCCCATTGAGTTGGTTAGGGATGTACGCCTAAACACCTCAAAAGAAAAAGGCTTTGTTTTTGAAAGTGAAATTGTGATTGAAGCGGCACGCCACAGCTTTTATAGTGTATCGGTACCGGTCGAGTCGATCTATCATGTAGGGAGACGCCAAAGTCACTACAAACCCTGGACAGATACCTGGCGTATTGTGCGAATGATTGCCTGGCGCTTGATAAAAAGAGGGTTATACCTCCAGGGGCTATTTCGCAGTCTCGGCATAATGGCTGATCCTCGCAAACAGGCAGCACAGTAGAGTGCACGGATTTACAGCCCTGATTTAAACCTGATCCCGTGAAATCAGGCAATAACAGACACAAAGATTTTCTATAAACTATTGCAATAAACCACTGTCGTTAAGGGAGTCCCGATATGAAAATAGTCTCTATAAAAAACCTGCTGTTCATTTCTCTGCTGGTGTTTACCCTCGGATTGATGGGGTGCCGTACAGAGCCGATCTACAATGTGCAGGATTCACCAGTTAACACCATAGGCAAAACCACCTCCACCAACATCAAAAAAGCTATTATGTCTGCCGGGGCCGGTCTTGGTTGGCGCATGAAAGAGGTGAAACCAGGCCATATCGTTGCAACCATCATGCTACGCGGCACCACCGCTTCTGTTGATATTCCCTTCAACAAAAAGACCTACAGCATTGTTTATAAAAGCAGTAATGGTCTGAAATATGACGGTTCCAAGATCAACAAGCAGTACAACAAGTGGATCGTCAATCTGGACAACGCCATTCAGCAACGTCTGATCGCGATGTAAATTGTCCCCTCTCCCCGTGCCTATCAGTGCATGGGGAGGGATTCAACCCCACACAGTTCACAGCCTGATCCATGCAATTTGACCCTGAACGGGGCGCTATCGATTGGGATGGCCTATGGACCTTCGGCCTCACCCTGTTACTGCTGATCGTCGGCATCGGTATACCGCTGCTGATCAGCCTGATCTATGTCTACCGGACAGCCTACTCGGCAA